>DAIQNC010000066.1:9154-10801 GCA_036788655.1 Ktedonobacteraceae bacterium | reverse complement strand
CTGCTTGAAAATACAGATCAGCAACTCTCGCTCAGTCGTGCGAAACTACCAGCACTTCAAGGACTCATTCCTATTCTGGGACTCATCGGTGCGCTCTTTTTCGTGCATATTCTGCTGAACATCTTCTTCCGTAAAGCCGACCAGATGCTGCTACCGCTTGTAGGACTACTAAGCGGTCTCGGTGTGTTGATGGCAACGCGCCTCGGTCCCGATGTCGTCTCGGCTTATATTCATGGTGTTGCCTATCACGACCCGACGCTCGGTACACGCCAGCTTATCTGGGTGATACTCGGTCTCGGTCTGCTTGTCGCTACGATGTTCGTGCTACGCAACATCTACTTTCTCGAACGCTTCAAATACACGATTGCGCTCATCGGTGTCATTCTCGTATGTATCACATTATTCAACACACTGCGCTACGGCTTCCATAACCTGAATGCCCCGGCACGTGACGTGTTGAACCTCGGCCCGTTCGCCTTCCAGCCATCAGAGTTCCTCAAAATATTCATTATTATCTTCTTCGCCGCCTATTTAAGTGAGAACCGCGAAATTATCTCTCAGGGCAGTCTGCGCTTCGGGCCATTCCGTCTGCCACCGCTACGGCATCTTGGGCCACCCGCGTTCATGTTAGGTATAGCACTCTTGCTTTTCCTGGTAGTGCGTGAACTCGGTCTCGCGCTACTCATTTATGGCATCTTCCTCTCCATGCTGTATCTCGGTAGCGGAAGAATTTCGTATGTTGTGACAAGCCTACTCATCTTCGTCTTACTGGTCTTTGTAGGCTATGCGCTCTTCGGCTATGTACGCGCCCGTTTCGTCACGGTGACAACAGATGTCATTAACTGGACGCCAGCGAGCGATCAGCTTTATAATGCACCTGGTGGCTCACAGCAGATTGTGCAAGGTCTCATCGCGCTTTCAAGTGGGGGTATCCTTGGTGCGGGTCTCGGACTTGGACACCCGGCAGGTCTCTACTTCGTTCCCGTCGTACAGTCTGATATGGTGTTCACAGCCTTCGGTGAGGAACTTGGTCTCGTTGGCCTCTTCGCCATTCTTGCCATCTACATGCTCATCATCTATCGTGGATTCCGCATTGCCGTTCAAGCAAGCGATACCTTTAGCCAGTTGCTCGCTGGCGGTCTCACCTCGATTTTCGCCATTCAGAGTGCCATCATCATCGCTGGCAATATGAAATTCTTCCCCTTAACAGGTATTCCGCTTCCGTTCCTCAGCTACGGCGGAAGCGCAATGATAGCCAACTACATCATCGTCGGCATCCTGCTTCGCATCTCCTACAATAGTGCGGTTGAGCGTGAAGGCAAATAAGCAGAGATTTATAAGGAAGAGGGCAGCAACACTTTTATGCTCATGTGTTGCTGCCCTCTTCCTGTATGCCGTGTCACCTCTTCTTTAGTAGAAACGTGCCTACTATAGATATGTAGTGGCGTAGTGATAGACATTGCTACTTTTAATGGAACGTATGTGGTGTGGCTCCAGGGTGTACTGAATTAGACCCGTACACGGTGGTCACTCTACGAGAGACAGTAAGGCCACCACCGTGTACGGGTCTAATTATGAAGGTTAAGAAATCAGGTTGGATAGCGATGTAGGGACAGATGTATCACGTCCGAGCGTGAGATAGCCTGT
>DAIQNC010000066.1:1567-9144 GCA_036788655.1 Ktedonobacteraceae bacterium | reverse complement strand
AACACATGGACGTGATAAATCTGTCCCTACATCGCTATCCAGGTTATTCCGTTCATCTTCATCATTACACCTTGCAACCATACGAGGATAGTAAAAATCATGGATACAACACAATCTATAGAAAACACACAACAAAACAAACCACAAACAGCAACCGTTCCCCACGTCGTTATTGTTGGCGGCGGCTTCGGGGGGCTTCAGACGGCAAAGGCACTTGGCAAGATGGGAGAAAAGGTCAAAGTAACTATTATTGACCATAATAACTTCCATCTCTTCCAGCCCATGCTTTATCAGGTCGCTACAGGTGGCCTCTCACCCTCTGATATCGTCAACCCACTGCGTACCATTGTGCAGCAGCAAGATAATACGGAGGTGTTGATGGCAGATGTAAAAGGTGTCGATACGCAGAAACAGTGTGTCCAGCTTGATGACCAGACCATTCCCTACGACTACCTGATTCTGGCAACGGGCGCAACCAGCAACTACTTTGGACACCCGAACTGGAAAGACCTTGCCCCTGGTATGAAGTCGCTCAACGATGCGTTGACGATTCGACGTATGGTGCTTTCCGCATTCGAGGCAGCAGAGCGCGAGCCGGACGAGCAGAAACAACGGGCGTTGCTCACCTTCGTTCTGGTCGGCGGTGGGCCAACTGGAGTCGAGCTTGCCGGGGCTATCGCTGACCTCGCCCATCATGCGCTCGAAGGAGACTTCCGCCATATTGATCCGAGTAAAGCGCATATCATGCTAGTACAGGGGCCATCCAGAATTCTTCCCTCGTTTCCCGCATCTCTCGCGGCACAGGCTGCACGGAAATTGCGGCAGATGGGAGTAGAAATCAGGACGGGCAAACATGTCAAAAACGTCACGAACGAAGGCGTCATGATTGGCGATGAACATTTCGCAGCCCAGAACGTCATCTGGACAGCAGGAGTCAAGGCATCACCGGCTGGCACGTGGTTACAGGCGGAGACCGACCACGATGGGCGCGTCAAAGTGCAATCCGACCTCACCGTGCCGGGTCACTCCAACATTTTTGTCATCGGCGATACCGCGCTTGTCACACAAAACGGCAAGCACTTACCCGGTCTCGCACCCGTTGCCATGCAAGAAGGAAGCTACGTCGCATCCGTTATCAGTGACCGCGAGGAGGGAAAAACATCACAGAAGCCCTTCCACTACTTCGACAAGGGAACACTGGCTACCGTTGGTCGCGCCTTCGGCCTCGTCGATATCGGCCCCATCCGCTTTGCTGGCTTCCTCGGTTGGCTCACCTGGATACTCGTCCACATCATGTTCCTGATTAACTTCCGTAACCGCGTCCTCGTTACGCTACAATACGCCTGGACGTACCTCACCTACCGACGTGGCGCGGAAGTCATCCTGCCCGAAAATAAAGTACGCGAACCATAATCCGTGTCAAAAACTTGCCGATTTTCATAGCACATGATATACTCTCTCAATACTAGGAGCATAGCATGTGCTATGTGCTATTTTTCTTTCATATGTACACTTGTTTCATGTATACTGAAGAATTGGGAAGAATATGGGTCAGTATAGACAATGGTTGCATTACCGCGATATCGACAGACACCTGCACATACAGCGTGAGAAGCTCACACGAGAGATAGCGCATTTTCAGGAAGAGGTGCAACGCCTCGAAGCAGCACATCCAGAGGCCAGTAACAGCCTCATTCAGGCTCTTGTGCAGCAACGTAGTGTGCCGCCAGTCCAACCAGAGATATCGAATATACCTCCTACACCTGTACCGCTCAACTCTCCACCAGAGCATATGCGAGAAGAAGTCAAACCAGCTATGCTTCATACTCACAATCCTCAAACACCGCCTCCGCCCATATATGCCTCGCTTCCTCCGCTCCCCCATCCTATACACACGCAAACACAGGAAGAAGACATCCTCGCGCCAACAGACCCACAAATTTCTATTCCTCACTGGCTCCGTCGCGCAGCATCCGTCTCGCAAAGTGGGCCACTTGACCCACAGGGGCAACAGACCAACCGCCTCGTACAACGTTGGCTCGAACGATGGGGAAAACAACTTCCTGATCAGGACCAACCCTATCAGGAACAGGAGCAATCTAACGGAACATCGCTCAATCAGTACCAATCGAACTCTGTCAACCCTGCTACACACGAGGATAGCTTTCTATGAGCAGCCTATTTCAACCGTCAGACTTCACTTCGGATAACTCGAATGATGCCTTATTTTCATCACAACTCGACACGCTATATGCCAGTCTGAACCCGAAGGATGTCGAGCAATTTTATCAGGGCTACGCTGCATGGCAAATGTACCACAAAATAGCTACGCTCGAAGCCAATGTTGCTCGCATCGATCAGCAAATCAACGATAACACCGTCTTGATGCACCTCGTGCAACCATCCGCTATCGCTCTTGCAACCCTCTCACGCCTTCAATCCTATGGCGTTGACGATATCAATCTGCTTGATACCATGCTTGAACGCGGCGACGAGTGGCTCGACCATGCCATGCAACTGCTCAACCGTTGTGAACACATGCATCTCATCCATGAAAGCTATACCGAGTGGTGTCAACATGCGCTTGAGGGAGCGTATGACTGGCTCGATTCTATGAATGAGGCCGGGACGACAACGCCTTCCACGTCACCACAACTATCCGATGCACAGAACATCGTACCGGAAGAAACGATTGCTACAACTGAAATGACGAGCCAGGAAACCGCCGAACTCCTTTTACGCAAATTGATGAACGATGAAGAGACCGTCAAAGCACCAATCATCACAGTTGCGCAGCCGACAGAACAGGCAGAGGAAATCGTACAGGGACGTGTGCAGGAAGTTCCGCAAGGGGAGCCAGCACTAGAGCAAACGACAACACCCGAAGTCGTGAAACCTGAGCCTGAGCCAGAAGTGCATGAGCAACCAGCTTTCTCAGCAGAGTCGCCAGAGAAGGTAGCTACGCAAGAGCCACAGCCCGATATGCAAAGCGAGTATCCAGCAGATAACAGCACACAAAAATTGCCGGGGCGCGGTCTCGTTTCACGAGTGCTAGCCAAAATCTGGAATGTATCCTGATGAAAGCAGGTACGCTTTTTACGCTGGTAGCCTTCACGGGAATAGCAACCGCGATGCTCAAAATCACGACGAGCTATCGCTTATGGAAGCAGAACATTCTCGACAATTTACAGATGAATAGCCGTATCGCCAACACTATACACGGCCCTATCGAATACAACATAAGTGGTGATAGAAGTGGGCCTATTATCCTTATTTCACATGGCACACCTGCGGGCTATGATCAGAGTATTGCATTCGCCTCATTATTTCGTAGCAAGCATATCACCACTATCAGCATCTCGCGCCCTGGCTACCTTCGCACACCTCTCGCTCATAACGAGACACCAGAGGCTCAAGCCGATCTGTATGCTGCACTACTCGATAAGCTGGATATTGAGCAGGTGACGATGCTTGGTATGTCCGGCGGCGGCCCATCCGCTCTACAATTTGCTCTTCGTCACTCGGAACGCTGCAAGGAACTCGTCCTGCTATGTGCTGTGACACGCAGTTACGATGAATCGGGGCGCATAAAAGCATTGCCCCTTCTACCCCGTTTTGTACGGCAATACCTCATACGTTTTATTTCTGCCGATATAGCTTATTTTTTGCTGGCAATACGCGCACGATGGTTCCATACTCCTGTAAGCGAGCAATTTTACTGCTCCTATACATGTAGCGAGCTACGAAACCGGGGATATCAAAACGACATCAAGCACCTTCTTCACCTGCAAAATATTCCACTCGAATGCATCACCACACCTACGCTCATACTTCATGGGAATAGCGATGATAATGTTCCTTTAGAATACGCAAAATATGCTGTTGCACACATTCCTAATGCTCAACTCATAATAGACGAGGGCGGTGATCACGACTTTTTTATGAAGCACAAAGAGCGTGTACTACCGATTATCGAAGCATTCGTAGAGCCTCGATTTATCGATACCGTCTACGATGGCGAAGCCAATCGATAAAGCGTGGCTCTACGAATAGCCGAATTCATATGTTAAACTCCATTATTACGTCCTGTGAGCAACACCACCCATGTTCCGTGAAATTGACGCCGTGTGAGAATACCTTTATACTGGTGTCAGTTATGGAGGTTCACGCGGTTGTTATTTGAAGAATACGAAAAGGCTCATCCGGTTCATAGCCCTGTTCGCACACAATATTTGCAGATAAAGCAGCAGAATCCTGATGCGATTCTCTTCTTTCGCATGGGCGATTTCTATGAGATGTTCGACGACGACGCGGAGATTGTAGCGCGTGAGTTGGAAATTGCACTAACACGCCGCGATTTCGGGCGCGGCGAGAAGTCACCAATGGCAGGCATTCCGCATCACGCCGCCGATGGTTATATCGCACGGCTCGTCGGCAAAGGCTATCGCGTCGCAATTTGTGAGCAGATGAGCGACCCGGCACTCTCGAAAGGGCTGGTGGAGCGTGGCGTGATTCGTGTCGTGACGCCCGGCACAATTATCGACCCGGCGATGCTTGCGGCGAAACGCAACAATTTTCTGGCAAGTGTGGTAACAGGACGCGAAGCCGTTGGTATCGCCTACATCGACATCACAACGGGCGAGTTCGCAGTAACACAGTTCAGCACACCCGAACCGGAACTCGCATTGCAACAGGAAATCGCACGTGTCGCCCCTGCCGAAGTCATCGTCGAGGCACACTACAATCGGCAAGGGAGCCGCAAACGCCGCTGGTTGAATGCTGTGATGAACGAGAAACAGGTCACGAAGGTTGGTAGCAACGGCAACGCAAACGCCGAGATACCCGAACTCGACGACGAAGATGAGGACGACGATGCGCCTCTGGCAAAGTCGCTCAACGGCCTCGCCGGACACGTTACGCCCTACGATGCTCGCTATTTTGCGGAAGACGATGCACGTCATCGTCTGCTCACACAATTCAACATCGCCTCGTTAGAAAGCTTTGGATGCGCCCATCTACCGCTCGCCATTCGTGCCGCAGGAGCCATTCTCGCCTACGTACAGGAAACACAGAAGGGACTATTACAACAACTCTCGTCGCTCGAAACTTACTCGACCAGTGGCTACATGACGCTTGACCCCTACACGAGGCGCAACCTCGAACTGTTCGAGAGTGGACGTAACAATTCCGTCAAAGGCTCACTGCTCTGGGTTCTCGACAGGACGCGCACACCAATGGGCGGACGTCTCATACGCCGCTGGCTCGGTCAACCCCTGCTCGACATCGCCGCGATACAGCTACGCCAACAAACCGTCAGCGAGCTACTTGATGATACACCGCTCCAGGCACGATTAGCTGTCGCATTCAAAAAAGCTGGCGATGTGGAACGCCTGATTAACCGTGTACGTCAGCGTATCGCCTCGCCGCGTGACCTCATAGCACTTGCAGGTGGACTCCATGCTGCCTCAGAGATACGCGCCTGTCTCTCCGAACAGCACAACACGCCTTCATTAGAGCGTTTGCTACAGCGTATGAGCGACAACGACGACATCATCACGCTCATCGAACGCGCCATCGTCGAGGAACCACCACTTTCATTGAGTGATGGTGGCATTATCCGCGCTGGTTTCAGTCCCGAACTGGATACGGTACGTAACGCCTCGCAAAATGGGCGGCAGTGGATTGCCGATATGGAGCAGCGCGAACGCAAACGTACAGGTATCCCGACGCTCAAAGTGGGCTATAACAAAGCAACAGGCTATTTCATCGAAGTCTCGAACGCTAATGTGAGCCGTGTCCCGAAAGAGTATCTACGCCGTCAGACATTGACTAACGCCGAACGCTACATTACGTCCGACCTCAAAGAATATGAGACGCTGGTATTGAACGCGCAGGATCGCATCAACAAAATGGAGAGCGAGTTCTTCACGCAACTACGCGCCGACATCGCCATTCACGCCTCTGACCGCATCGTGGATACGGCACACGCCCTCGCCGAACTCGATGTCTTCCTGAGCCTCGCTGAGGTCGCCGCACGTAACAACTACTGTCGTCCACGTCTCGACGAGGGCGACACCATCCATATCGTCGCAGGTCGTCATCCCGTCGTCGAACAGGCACAGTCAGAGATACCATTCATTGCGAACGACACCAATCTCTCAAACAGCAACGCGCAAATCGGTATCATCACTGGCCCCAATATGGCAGGTAAATCGACGTATCTACGTCAGGTGGCCTTGATTGTGTTAATGGCGCAAATTGGCAGTTATGTTCCGGCGGAGTCGGCAACAATTGGACTGGTTGACCGCATCTTCACACGTATCGGGGCGCAAGACGATTTAGCAACGGGTCAGAGTACCTTCATGGTCGAGATGGTCGAGACTGTTAACATCTTGCATCATGCCACGCCGCGTAGCCTCGTTATTCTCGACGAAATTGGACGTGGAACCAGCACCTACGATGGTCTCGCCATTGCACGTGCCATCGTCGAGTATCTGCACAACAACAAACGCTGTGGGGCACGCACCCTCTTCGCCACGCACTATCACGAACTCGTCGAGGTCGCGCACCTGCTGCCGCGAGTTCACTGCCTCAACGTTGCCGTCACCGAAGAGAACGGAAATATCATCTTCCTACGCAAAATCGTTCCTGGGGGAGCCGACAGAAGCTACGGCGTCCACGTCGCACAACTCGCTGGCATCCCAAAGCCCGTCATTCACCGTGCCGAAGAAATCCTGACCGAGCTAGAGCGCAAAGGCGATGTCAAGACGCGCAAGAAAGCCATGCGCGATATCGCCACGCCCACCGTCATGCAAATGACCCTCTTCGCCTCCGAACCTAACCCGCTCGTCGAAGAGTTGAAGACGCTAGCAATTGATGAGTTGACACCAATTGAGGCAATTAGCAAGCTGTACGAGTTGCAACAGAAAGCCAAACGTCTGTAGGGGCCTTCATTTATTACGCCCTTGCGTTCTGATTACTCTTACGCTCTACACACATGCAAAGGTCTGTTACACCTGTGCGGTAGGTCGAATAACGATCTCGTTCACATCAATATCGGTTGGCTGCTCGATAGCAAACGCTACAGCGCGAGCAATCGCGTCTGGCGGCATCGCAAACTTATCTCGTGAGGCAGCGAGACTGGCTCTTATCTCTGGGTCCGTCACACCTTCCGTAAAGTTCGTCTGCACGAAGCCGGGCGAAATGATTGTCACACGCAGCTTATCACCAGCCTCCTGCCGCAATCCTTCGGAGATAGCACGTACAGCGAACTTCGTACTGGAATAGACTGACTGGTTCGGTACAGTCTTATACGCTGCTGTAGAAGCGGTGTTGACGAAATGCCCAAACCCTTGCTTGCGGAAAACAGGGAGTGCTGCTGCGATGCCGTATAGAACGCCTTTGATGTTAATGTTGATCATCTCCTCCCAATCCTCGACGCGCAGATCGTCGAGAGGGGAAACTGGCATCACGCCAGCATTATTAAAAAGAACGTCGAGCTTCCCATACTGCTCACATGCCAACTTGACGAGGTTGGAAAGGTCGTCGCGTCGCCTCACGTCTGTACTTGCACAGGC
>DAIQNC010000066.1:0-1557 GCA_036788655.1 Ktedonobacteraceae bacterium | reverse complement strand
AACTTCACCACCTGCATCTATGATGCGCGTTGCCAAATATTTCAGGCGATCTAATCCACGCGCCCCAAGTACGACTTTCGCGCCACGTTCGGCGAGCAGAAGCGCAGTCGCCTCGCCAATTCCGCTGCTCGCACCTGTAATAGCAACAACTTTTCCAGCGATGTTTGACATATTCTATCTCCTGTTCCTCAGTTGATTCTTTCGCTATCATCGAACTCATCTCACATCCGATAGCGTATAATAAGAGGTATGCTTTAACAAGATAAGTGTTTATCCTGGAACTGGCACTTCTAGTTTACAGTTACCAACTAAGCGGAGCGTGTTGCTTGTAAATGTCGTTGCGTGGAATAAAGCTTTTTGCGCCGTTTTTGGCGACTATGCAACGATGTCCGAGCGAGAGCGAAACTTGATCTGGAGATTATTCACATCACCTTCTTTAGACAAACAGTGGGAAGAACATGCGCGAATATATCTGGCTCAATTTCGCGCTGCATACAGTCGTTTCACCGAAGACCCCTGGTGGGCGAAAGAAATCGCCGAATTGAACCGTATCAGTCCAGAGTTTCGGGAATTATGGTCACGTCACGATGTATTCACTGTTCCAGAAGGGCGAAAATCGAAACATCATCCACTTGTGGGAGACCTGGAATTTGAATTTCTCTTGTTTCAAACAGTCGATTTCTCTGATCTTCGGATTCTGATTCACACGCCGCGCAACAACTCTGATACTGCCGACAAAATCAAGCGGCTTATAACTTCTAAACACTAGAAGACCTGCCTGACGCCCTTCCCAATTTTATCGTATACTGAATTATGCTCTTGCTCAATTGTAAGGTGTGCAAGAACAATATTCACATTCACAGCTAAAGAATGTGTCAAGTTACGCAAGCTATTCGTGTAACATGTAGTTAAGAACAATGTATAGAGAATTACATAACGTAGACACGACACATTCAGGGTATATCTCATAAAAGGAGAAGGATATGACTAATCCATTAGTGGAGCTTCATCAACACGGTCAGAGTGTGTGGTACGACAATATCGACCGCGCACAACTCGATTCCGGTCAGTTCAAAAAGATGTTGACTGAGGATGATATTCGTGGCGTCACCTCGAACCCCACCATCTTCGGCAAATCCATTAGTTCCGGTCATGCTTATGATGAGCAGATTTCACAGCTTATCAGCGAGGGCAAGGGAACCGACGACATCTATCAGGCCGTCGTCATTCAGGATATCCGCACCGTCGCCGACCTGCTTCGCCCCACCTATGACCGCACGAATGGCAAGGATGGCTACGTGAGCCTTGAGGTCTCCCCGGACCTCTCACACGACACTGAAGCCACCATTTCAGAGGCTCGCCGCTTCTGGAAGATGGTTGCACGCCCGAACCTGATGATTAAGATTCCTGCAACTACCGAAGGTATCCCCGCCATTCATACAGCAATTAGCGAGGGCATCAACGTCAACGTTACACTCATCTTCTCTATACAGAGCTATCGTAACGTGACCGAAGCCTATATCAGTGGATTGGAAGAGCGCAAAGCTCGTGGAGAGG
>DAIQNC010000065.1:0-10809 GCA_036788655.1 Ktedonobacteraceae bacterium | reverse complement strand
CCTCGCGTTCCGCTTAATTCACGCGATGCTGTGCGTATGCTCATCACTCCTGAGAAACCTGCTACCACAGACGAGACAGCGACACCGAAAGCTGAATAACATTTGCGGTGTGGCTCGCAGGGTGTAATAAATTAGACTCGTACATTGTGGTAGCGTTGTGAGTTTCATGTTGACTACTACAGCACACGTCTGCGATGAATCGTCAGACTACAGATAGCTCTGTCAGTTGAAGTTGGTCAATGCAGACGCCATATCCAGAAGTAGCCTGTTCCATAGGCGTCTGTGTAGGGAATCTTCTCGATGAGGTCATATTTGTGGCTCTGAATGATGGCGTTGGCTACTACGTCTGCGGTTGGCGCATTATATCCGTAGTTGAGCTGGATAACATCAAAGTAGCCATCATTGATCGCTTTCACATAGGCAGGATTGCCAAAGTAGTAATTCCCTTGCTTATCCGTGTATTGAAAAAACTGTAGGCCAACCCATTGCCAGTTATAGGTCTCATTCTCCAGATTGTAACGCGATACCTCATATTGTTCCGCGAGATAGTGACCATTACCCTGACGTACCAGTGTTTTCAGCGCATGCGTAAGATCGTTGGTAGGAGGCCAACTCTGGTACATAAATGTTGCCTGTGGCGTCAGGAAGAGAAAGAGCATCAGGCAAATTGCCAGACCAGAAAACAGGTAGCGTCCATAGGATGAAATTCTTTGTCGGAACCCGGAGAGACGTGCCAGAACACAACCCGCCACAGGCATTACGAAGAACATGCTGAAACCGAGGTGCTTAGCGAGCGAGATTAATTCTGCTTTGTACACGTGATAGGCAGGGACGAGCAGTGCCGACCCCAGAAGCAAGAGTGCTACCAACAAATCTTTTTTACGAGCAAAGAGCAGACTCATCATTCCTAAGAGAAAGGATACCCCCGTCAATTGTAGGATATTCTCGACCAGTGAGAGACGTGCATAAACGTATTCGGTCTGGCGATCCGTTGTTGTTGCAGTGAGTGCGTGAAACATAGAGGGATTATAATGGATGACGATAAATAAGGCCAGTGCAGCACTGAGTATCAGGGATACTATTGCCAGTGTGCCACGCACGAATGTGGCTCGCCAACCCAATCGTATCCAGGTAACGAGTAGGAGAAGTGCGATGATAGAAGGAATGAAAAGGAGCGCGGCATACTTTGTAAAAAACGACAGGACGAGGGTTGGCCCAATCAAGAGCGCAATCCACGGACGTTTTGCATAGCTGGTTTTGATGGCTATTGCGGCCCCCAGTGCTAACAGACAGATACAAAGGGGATCATACGTTGCCAGACGACTGAGAAAGAGGACAGGAGCCTGACAGACGAAGAAAATAGCGGCAAATATAGCACTTTTCTCATCAAAAAGTCGTTTTGTAACATAATAGCCGCAGGTTGTGACAATCAACATACACACTAGACTGAAGAAACGCGCCAGTTCAAGTCCCCCTATCATGTCGAGTGTGCCGCCGATAATCGGATAGACGTAGGGATTACCTGAAAAGTAGAAGCTATAGTTATCGAGAATCGCAGGTGCGCCAAGCCAGTGTTGTACAATCTGTCTTCCGGCGTACACGTACAATGCTTCGTCTTGAAACGCGGTATTCTGGAGGAGCAACCAGGAGACGACCGCTTGAAAGAGAAGAATCAGGGGCAGTGACCACCGAGAGGTAGTCACTGTCTTAAAAGGTTGTTTCCGTGATATCTGCTTGATTTTGACTTCCTGGTCGCTGTGATCTAAAAAAATCTCGATCATGATCTATACCTTATCGTTATCCTGTCTTGTATATGCTTTTAAATATGAAAATGTAGTCGGGCAAGAGCATAAAGTCTGAATATGCGCTCGTACATGCATAGGAGCGCATATTCAGATGCATCACTGTACACATCAGTACGAGCGAGCCACTGCCTGTGAATGTAGATTTGATACAAGTTGCTGCATAGCCGCTAGGGAGTCAGGGTCTGATGCAAGAGACCAACCCTCAATCTGGGCGGCAGAGGCATTCAATGCCGGGCCTCCTTCGTGATAGAGGAGGGCATACACTTGAGGTGTATCATCGACAGCCTGACTCAGTTGTGCTGTCCATGCCGCCTTCTGTTGAGCAGACCCATCTGTACTTATCTCTACAATAACTGGTTTGTTCGGATAATGATGTACCAGTTGGTGCAATACTTGCTCAGGATTGCCCCATTGAGTGCCAGGATAGTTGATAAAATCTTGCAGAACCGCATCAATTGCAGATGCAGGTGGGGCAAATTGTTGATCGTGTAGAGGATCAGCCATAGCCCAGACCCATGCAACATTGTTCGCGCCAAGCTGCTTGAAGATGGCTCGTACATGCATCCATGCTTGCGAAACATCTTCGGGAATGCCGCCGTTGGCAACGCCAGATGTTAACGCCCAGTTCTTATCGGCTTGCAGCAAGATAGTCAGGTAGACAGGTTTGTCAAAGTTGCGAATATCGGCTGCCCATTGACGAATTTCCTGGTCATGTACTCCATTAATAATGGAGAGCAGATCGGAATCGAGCGGTGGCTTCCCATTCGCGCCGAACACTCCAAATTGGAGCGTTATCCAGGGACGGGCATGTTCTGCTGCTAACTGGTTGGCCCAGGTTTTATCAAAGTGATCATGCACAATATCCTGAGTGCGCCCGATGATAGAGAACTGTGTGCCGAGGTCGTGTTCCAGTATCGGCGGTTGACTATGGAGCATTGATGCTGGCAACGAGACTCCGAAGTATGGCGATGCCATTTTCTCCTGATTCATCACAAAAGGGGTGGCACTGCTTGCGAATACCGATGTGTAACTGATAATGTAGCTGCCCAGGATAGGCGCGGCTACCAGTATTCCCAATGCTACATTCAAGAGCGGATGCAAACCTTGCTTGCGTTTTAAGAGCCTGGAAGCATAGGGATGTCTGGCGACCGTTTCATGATCTGACACTGCTTTTTGCATCGCAGACTGGAAGCGCATATCCTTGATATTCAGCCAGAAAAAACTTCCCAGCATCACCATTGAGTAGAGAATCCACATGCCACTGATGAAGAGAGACGTTTGCTGTAATCCCTTCTTCTGGGTTGCCAGGAACAGGCTGAAAAGACAAAGGACAAAAATGACGACATATATCCAGAGATAGCGGTGTGAACGTTGCTGCCTACGCTTTTTGGAAGTCACAGTAAATCCAACTTTACGGCGAAGAATGACGGAAAGAAGGCTTTCGATCAACACCGGAAAGCAGCCAAAGCCTATAACGATTCCTCGTACTCCTGTGATATCACGTGCTGCATACCATAACGAGATGGCACTGAGTAAAAAGTAGGGAACGAAGTGCCACAGATATTCGCCAAGTGTCGCCTGACGCACTGCTGGAATGCCTGTGATAATGAAGAGAATCGGACTCAGTACATAAATGAAGTCACGCAAACCGTGCAGATAGTGCGTACATGCCAGGAAGTATTGCACTCGTTGCTCGATGCGTAGGCCATGTTTTTTGGGGAGCAATATATCACGCCAGTGAGTGCGGAATACGCTCAACGTTCCTATTGCCCAACGCCCCTGTTGCTTGAGATACGATTGAACATCGAGCGGCCCCAGTCCCGTAGCGAGAATTTCGGTAAGGTAGACACTGTGCCAGAAAGGGTGTAATGCAATAGAGGCGGCGAAATCTTCGGTCACTGAATCTTGTGGCAACCCACCAATCTGATCGAGTGCCGCTGCTCTCATGACAACGTTTGTGCCACAGATGAAGGCGGCATTAAGAGCAGCCTTACCAGGAGAGAGCAGGTTATAGAACATGGATTGCTGGTCGTCTGCCCAGCGCGAAATCGGGTTGTTCAGATTTGCATAGTATTGTCCCGTCTGAACCCATCCCATCTTCGTATCTCGAAATGGTGGAACAGTTTTCAGAAGGAAATCGGGTTTTGCTACCTGATCTGCGTCGAAAATCACAATCAATGCATTACCCGTTGCATGCACTTGCTGACGAGCGTTTTCTATGTTTCCTGCCTTTGCGCCTCCACCGACGGTTCGGGTCACGCAGGTGACGCCAAGTTCTTTTGCAAGTTGCTCCGTCTCTTCCCAGTTATCTGCTTTTGCAACACGCCCGTCATTGCAGACAACAATGGTCACATCTCCATGTGGATAGTGCTTCAGGTAGGTATCGCGGGCAACTAAGGCCCCTTCCAGCGTTGGCCTGAGAATAGATGCACCTTCGTTGACAGTTGGAATAAAGATAAAGATTGGCAGATGTGTCGGGTCTATGCCCCATTCGACTCTCGGTGCAGACCAGGGCCAGACGGTCATTTGAAAGCCAAGCACGTGTAGGCCACCCAGAACCTCTGCACAGAGTAACGGTACAGAAATCCACCATCCTTGCCAGTTCGTCACCACGAAACGCCAGCACAGATAGTCGATAGTGGCAACACTAACACCTAGCACCAGCAACATCTTTGTTGCTTGCTCTCTCTGCACTCTTTTCGTGAGTACAATCGCGGCTCCCATGAAGAGTGTTGCCAGAACCAGTGGCGTTCCCGGTAAAAAGTAGCCAATCGTGATGACTGTCATGAAGATAACTATTATCATGACGAGAGAAAGCATCTTCTCGTTGCGCTCTACTTGCGTATCCCGATTCTTACGCTTGACCGGGGAAATGATAGATGTTTTTGTATGTAAGAGCGGCTCTGTGTCTGGCAATGTCGCTGGCATCTGAAATGTAACGCTATCCTCAAAGGCAACAAGATTGGGAGCAACCGGCGTCTCTGTATGCGTCACAACAGGCGAGGGAAAGATGAAGCGATTGAAGAGCATAAAATCCACACAGGCCGCTATACCAGAGACGACTGTACTGATACTGAAAGCATTGTCCGGGAATACCCTGTCTATAGCGATTAACATCAATGTAATCAGCATATTCAAACATAGAAGTAGACCGATTTTCCATACACGTCCAGCAGCAGGTACGCCACAAAACAGACGTAGCATATGCTGTAATGCAAGCGTTCCCTGTCGCATGGTAGCCTTGCTTTGTCCATGAGAACGAGCCTGAAAATGGTATGGAACTTCCAGTGCTTGCTTCCACGGGGTGCGTATGAGAATTTCCAGTAAAATCTTATAGCCGATAGGACGTAACATAACGTCGGTCAGAAGTGACCGACGTAGCAGGAAAAAACCACCGAGGGGATCGGAGATATTGTGCAAACGTTCAGGAAAGAGCAGTTTTGCCGTCCATTTCATGCCGATAGAAATGAATCGTCGTCCCACACCATCCAACCCTTGATAGCTCCCACCTTTGATGTATCGGCTGGCGAGTACCAGATCCGCGTCTCGTATAAGTGCCTGCTCATAAAACAAATGAAGTTGTTCGGGTGGATGCTGAAGGTCTGCATCGAGTACAGCAACATATGGAGCCTGTGCTACCTGTAGACCATGCACGACAGCAGTTGCCAGTCCACCCTCACGAGCTTCACCCTTAGCACGGTGTTCCAGAGTGATGTGAAATGAAGAAGAGTTCATCGTCTTCATCTTGCCTGTGATAATTTGTGGAGTATCATCGTCGCTATCATCTACAAAGATGACCTCTACATATAAATCATTTAATGCCGATAACAGTGCCTCCAGCAATGGCGAAATATTATCATGTTCATTGCGCGTAGGAATGACAACACTCAGATCATAGTGTGCTGTGTGAACGTCAGTTGGAGCAATCGTTTGCTCTCTCTGTTGTTTCGTCTGTGGGTATCTATCGTGAACGATCTTTACGGCGAGCTGCGTAATTTCTAAAGTATCCTGGCTATCAAGCTCTTGCGAGATACTTTCTATAGACATGAAACGCTCCTTATTACTGAAGTAAGGGGGTGAGTATCAGTGTCAAGACTATTCTCTGTCTTATCACAAGCGCGGCTGACATAGAAAACGCTTATTACACAAAAAGATATATCTATAAAAGAAACCTTCATATTTTACATCGTTGTATTGTTCGTAAACCTTTTTACCTCAAAAGTATAAGTTAGGATACTCCGACACGTGGTGAAGCGATGGTTGAGAAACGGTTGTAGCTACGTGAAATCGGTTGAGATTTAGGAATAAACACATGCATATGTAAAATAGCTCGCTTGCTTATTATAGATACGTAATGGTGAACATGATCAATAAGCTAGAAAATGTTCTGGTTGTATGCTATGATGGGTGAGAACTTCGACTGCCGTATAAATAAATAGCTTTACTCTATTATTATGCATGTATTTCATATTATAAAAAAGAATAAAGGTATTCTACTGAGAATTTTATTTCTTGGTAGCGTATGCATTCTTGCCTTTTTTTCGCTTCATCTTCAATCTATACATCTGGGTGTTGCTGATTTAGCAAATATATCAATCAAATACGCTTCCCCTGTAAGAACAATAGACCCTGCTAGCGTTGGCATGGACATCAGCGGCTATGGCTATCCGAATGTGTTTGCTAATGACCAGCGAGAGCAGCAACAACTAAAGGCACTTGGCGTCAAATATATGAGGTTGGACTTGAAATACTCGGTCTCAGGGGACCCGAACAGTAAGATAGTATGTGCTGGTAACGGCTGTGATACACGCTGGACGGGAGATCAATGGGTAGAGGCTGTAAAAGCCATTGGTGCTACACCAGTCATTATTGTTCATTATACTGTTGTTGACGCTGTGAATATGGTGAAGCATTTCAATAAGGATACACACAATTATGTGCAAGACTGGATTATAGGGAATGAGCCAGACCTTGCAGGAATGGATGTAGCTACCTATAGCAACGATTTCAATACGGAGTACGATGCTATGAAAGCGGTCGATGCCACACTCAAAATTGGTGGTGGAGCAACGGCTTGGTTTGATACACCCTTCTTACAGACATTTTTACAGCGATGTGGTAGTAAAGTGGATTTCGTCGATTTTCATGTGTATGCCCAGAAGGGTGATGTGCCGGGAAACACTGTTCAGCTTTTTCGAGAGGCTGCTGCCTATGATAGTGACATAAACGATTTGCGTACTCTCATTGAAAATGTAGTTCCTGCCCGTGCTAGCCAGATTGGTATCGAAGTCGGTGAATGGGAGTTGAACTGGGGCGGAAGCGCACAGGATGATAGCAACTTTCATGCGGTCTGGGCTGCATCCGTTATGGGGCATATGTTGAGTGCTGGTGCGCGTTCGCTCTTTTATGCTGATAAGTACAACGCGCTCTATGGTGACACTCAGACAATTACAGATTCATACAAACACGTCGTCACTATTCACCCTGATGATCCAAACCCTGCCTATCATGGTATTGGAATGTTCACGGGCGAGGGATTATTTCGGGGATTTGGGAATACGCTTGCTCATGCAGATACGACATTACAGAATGTAGAGGTCTATGCATCAGATAATCCGAGAAATATTGTACTAATCAATACAAGCTCTTCACAGACGCAGACAGCGATTATCAATTTGAACAGCATTGTGTTTGTGAACATTGATGTCTGGAGAAAAGATGAGACGACAATATTTAATAATCCGCCTGTAAAAGTTCAATCCACCTTTTTACGTGGAAACATGTTCACGTATCAATTACCGCCTTTATCTGTAACCACGCTCGTCCTCACACCCTCATTTCAAAACTCTCCCACCTCTGTTATCTCTCCGCCCAGGAGTGGGCAACGCTTACCGTTGTTCACACTTGCTCCCATAGATGTTTTTCGTCCCCGTGCAAAGGCATATTAGTAGGCCATTTTTCCTGGAAACATTCCTGGATATGTGAAACTTTCCGCTATTGCATGTCGTGAAAGCCAAAAAGACGCTGTAAAAAGCAGCGCATATAGAGAACTATCAGGAACTAGGCATATAAGAAAATTGGAGATATTACTCATGTGGCCCTGGAAGGATGAAATAAATTACGAAGACGAGTATAAGCGTTCATTGCAAAACCTTCAGCATTTTATCAAAGTAGTCGATGTAAGCAAACTCTATACCTTAGAAGATGTTTCTGCGATGGTCTCTTTAGTAGGCCATGATCTCCATATATTAGCGGTCACGCAGGGAAAACAATCGGAGAAGGCACCTAAATACCTCATCTCATGGTCGCCTGAACCCCCTGGTGAGAGTGAAAGAGAATATGTATACACGGTCACTTTCGAGGATAGGGAGGTGATTGTGACTGCGAGCGTTGGCCTGAGCGTGATTGCAACGCATCGAACGATTGGCTTCCAACAGTATCAACGTGAAGAACTGCGAGTAAAGTTGCCCTCGGATAGAGATATTGCCTTTGGTAATACACCCAATGTCACTGACCAGAGCCTGTATGCGATAGATTTGCGAGGCGGAAACAACAGAGAATACCATCCCATCAAGGAGCCGGAAAACGCTGAGGTTCAACAGCGTTTTGTTGCGCTTCTCAAAGAGGCAATGCAAGACGTGTTACCTGTAGGGGCATAATTCATTACGCCCGTTCGATTAACACGACGGCATAACAGGCAATACCCTCTTGTCGTCCTGCGAAGCCTAAACCGTCGGTTGTGGTGGCCTTGATACTTACCTGTTCGATGTCGAGGTGCAGATGGTCAGCAACATGGCGGCGCATGGCTTGAATATGCGTCGCCATTTTTGGACGTTCGGCGACGATGGTGGCATCGACGTTACTGATATGCCAGTTGTGTTGTTGGAGCAGGCCGAGGGTGTAGTCGAGGAAAACGCTGCTCGGCTGGTCTTTCCAGCGTGAGTCGGACGAAGGAAAGTGTTGCCCGATGTCGCCGAGGGCAGCCGCACCAAGCAGAGCATCGACGGTGGCGTGTAGTACGGCATCGGCATCAGAATGACCGGAAAGACCGTGCGTGTGCGGAATGGTAACGCCACCGAGGATAAGTGGACGTCCCTCGACGAAGGCATGTACGTCGTAACCAGAACCGACTCGTATCGTCATACCGTTTTTTCCCTGTCCCCCTGAATCAGTAGTTCCGCGAGTAGTAAATCTTCCTGCGTAGTGATTTTGATATTGGCGTAAGACCCCTCAAAAATAGTGACATGATGACCCAGTGCTTCGAGAAGTGTTGCGTCATCGGTGACATCTTCCTGCGCCAGTGGAGTCTGATGTGCTTCATAAATAAGTGGAAAGGCGAAGACCTGCGGCGTCTGTATCATCCAGAGGCGTGAACGTTCGAGCGTTGTGGTGATGACGCCGTTCTGAACCTGTTTGATGGTGTCCTTGACGGGAACGGCGGCAATCGCGGCCTGAGATTCCTGGGCAGCACGTAGTCCTCGTTCCAATAGCGAGGCAGTCACAAAGGGACGTGCCGCATCGTGAATCATGACCCATGCGCAACCAGGTATCATGGTTGCGAGTGCATCGAGACCGAGGCGTACCGAGTCCTGCCGACGGATGCCTCCTGGTACAATTGCAGCGACCTTATCCCAGCACTCATCAGCACGAAGTGCAGCAACATCACTGAGATGCTCCTGTCTGGTGACGATAACAATAGTGTCGATGAGTGGTGAAAGCTGAAAGACCTCTACTGTGTGTGCCAGTGTGACGCGCCCTCCCAGTGGCGTCCAGAGTTTATCACGACCTGGCATACGACGACTTGAACCTGCCGCTACAATCACAGCAGCCACCAGTCCTCTTTGTCCTTCCTGGCTGCTATGTGCTATACCCTTTTGTTGTTTTTGCATACTGCTTTGTCTGTTCCAGTTACGCCTGTTGTCGTTGTTTACTAACAGACGTTTGGAGTGGCATATGTGGGCCTGTTCCCTGTTTGGGATGTGCGAAAATCATGCGCCCGGCGAGCGTTTGTAGAACTCGTGTCACAGTTACCTCAATGATTTGTCCCATATAAGCTCGCCCATTCTCTACCACGATCATTGTACCATCATCCAGGTAGCCCACGCCCTGACCAGACTCGCGCCCTTCCTGCATAATTTTGATAGAGATATCTTCGCCGGGAAGTAAGACAGGTTTAATAGCGTTCGCCAGTTCGTTGATATTGAGGACTTTGACGCCCTGTAGTTCTGCGACACGGTTGAGGTTGAAATCGTTGGTGATGATAGCGCAGTGCCATTCGCGCCCCAGTTGAACCAGCTTGCCATCGACTTCCGCGATATTCTCGACATCGGTATCGGTAATTTCGACGGGGACGGTGGCCTCTTTTTGGAGCGTGTTGAGTATCTCTAAGCCACGTCTGCCACGATTGCGCCGCATAGCATCAGCGGAGTCGGCGATGCGCTGGAGTTCGTTGAGGACGAAACGCGGCACAACCAACCGCCCATAGATGAATCCTGTCTGGCTAATATCTTTGATGCGTCCGTCGATAATTGCGCTGGTATCGAGCAGAATAGGTGGAAGAGTTGGTTTGGCTGGAACGCTCTCTTTTTCTTTGTCACGGTCTTTGCCGCGCTCTTTCTCCCTGTCACGTTCTCCACGCTCTCCACGCTCTCGCTCCTCATCGCGGTCACGATTACGTCGAGTGAGTGCGCTCTGGATGGTGAGGAAAAGATGCCCCAGGTCATTTTTCCTGAGAACGGCGATAGTGATGCCGAGGTACGAGAAAAGCAGTGCTGCTACGAAGGGTAGAATATGCCCCCAGTAGGAAGGCAAGCTGTTCAGGGGAATGGCGAGAAGTGCGGAAATGATGAGTCCAATGGTGAGGCCAATTGCCCCTGCTACCAGATCGCTTGCGGCTGCTCTACGGATGCGGTCACGAACCCACAGGTAGGGAACAATCGTAATAAACGGAGTGATAATGAAGGCGATAATTGCACTGGCGACCGCGATGCGAACGAGCCATTCG
>DAIQNC010000064.1:0-10849 GCA_036788655.1 Ktedonobacteraceae bacterium | reverse complement strand
ATATTTGCCTGTACGGTCAGGGTCTAGCACATATATGTATTCCATGAACCTTCTCCCTCGTTTCTCTCCTTTAGAAGAACATTTTAGAGCATAACTCCTTGCATCGCGGTAATATGCTCCTGCGCTTGCTTCGCTATCTCTTCATGAGAAGCGCGTTTCGCCACAAGCACCAGACCTTTCCATGCTTCTCGCTGTTCGGGAACGGCTTGAGTCAATCTTTGTGTGAGGTTCAAACCTCTTTGTGCGTCTAGCACATGTGCCAGTGAAATGACTCGCTGAGTCACATTCGCCCCTTCGATATATCCCTTTGCTTGAGCTACGGAAGCGAAATACTGTTCAATAGCAACGTCATGTTCGCCAAGAAATTCGCTGGCGCATCCCAACAAGAAAAGTACCTGACGATTATCAGTTGTATGTTGCTGTACCTGAGCCATTTCTGCTCTCGCTTCTGCTTCCTTGCCCTGCATCGCTAGCAACCATGCTGTAGCTGCATGCACTTCGGGTTTATCAGGTTCCAGTTGTTGCGCTTTCTGGATGAGAGAGAAGCCTTTTGTTCTGTTCCCCATGATGATGTGGGCAATAGCATAGACCAGTGATACTTCGGCATCGCGTTCTGTTTGTTTCTGGCTTTCTTCGACCAGTGTGCGGTAGCGTTGCCCTTCAAACAGGAGCCATGCTCGCTGTCTCTTGACACTGATAACATCTTCAGGAGAGAGTGGAGGAAGTGGAGGCTCGTTTTTGTTATATCCCTCTTCCTTTAATGGTCCTCGTTCAGAGAAGCTTGGCCCTCTTGCAATGAGTTCCTGTTTTTCTGCATAACGCAGTACCATATCCGTGAAGCGAATTGCTGGCCCCAGTGCGGAAGCGTCTGCGAAATAACGTAGACGTGCTATATGAGGATTGAGTTTGGAAGTAGCCGATAACGAAGGGGCTTGCTTCTTCATCTGAGCAACTGAGCTAATGAAGCCACCGCGACTTTCATCTGTAGAGAGATGTTTACTCGCGTTTCCGACTCCGGCTATGAGTTTTCCCATGCTGCCGCGTCCAATAGCTTTCGTATAACCAACGTTGTATGTGCGTGTCAGCTTTCCTAACGGCTGATATACGGTTGCCGTAATAATGGGCGTTGAAGTCCAGGTACTGCTCCCGACCTGTATATCAGCAAGCGGCATATGTTCCGGGGGTACGTCGGTGAAAGTCTTTCTGCTGGCATTGAATTTCTGACCATAGAAGTGCAGCCCGACCCTGGATAAAATAAGGATGCCGTTAACAGGGTCTTCATTGGGACGCATTTGATAGGAAGCTTCTACTGGAGCAATAAGCAAGCGAGGATCGAGATCATCAGTAAGCTGGCTCATATATTCCTTTCAGCAAATACTGCTATGCTAACAACAAGAATGCCGATGGCAAACAACACAAGGCTGGCGAAAAAAAAGATCACACCAATTACAGCGATTGGGTCTTGCTGACTACACTGAGCCCCAATCTGATTGCACCTGTTTGTTTCTAGTACGCCAATTAACAAAAAGAGAAAGAAACAACCGCCAGCTACTTTGAACCAGTTAAAGGCTGATTGAAAATTCGGCCCTCGTTGTCCAGGCATACTCATTCCTGCCGTCGCACCATCTATAGATATAGCACCCTGCTTGCCAGCAAGAGCGTTTACACTGGGCTTGCTTTGTGCAACTTTCAGTTCATCTGTAGTGGCGGGTCGTGCATAAGCAGATTGGATGTAGCCAGCACGATTTTCTGGTAATTCGATACGTAGCCATAGCTCCGAACGTGAGAGAACATTCACAGGCGTATCAGCTTTGAGATACATCAAGACATCGTTTCCCTGCGAAGGATTGCGAATTACAGGCACACGCATAGCTTTGACAACTGGACTAACCATGTACAGTTGTGGAAAACTACTGTGAGTAGCATCTTCATCTTGCATCTTTTACATATCTCCGTTATAACGACGAATCACACGTACCACTCCCACAATTCGTAATATTAGCCAGAGTAGAATGCCACCAATATACATGAGTTGAAGCCCGGAATCCAAGTTTCTAACAGTATCAGCAAAAAAACCTAATGTTGTACACGTTCCTGTTGTAAAATCAAAACTACCAAGGCACATCGCCCGAAACATTCCTAAATAGAAGATGTAACCCACAATCGAAACAACTAATATCAAAAACCCTTTTCCTATGCTCCCTCCATACATAAAGCCTGTCCCTGAAAGGCATATTTCGAGAAAGATTGCCCATCCCACACTTTTTCTCCTCACGTAAGCATTCGACTTTTTGACATACTTGCTGCTAAAAGAAGGAGAGCGAGAGGGAGCGGTAAATCTACCGTCATTATGTACCAGCTCACGGTTACACTGGGGACAAGAAGTGGGCGTACCGTAAATTTCTGCCGCGCATTGTGGACACAACATCATGAAGCTCCTGAAAAAGAATAAGTAACACGCTGCAATACTTATTGAGGTGGTTATGACATCTCAACGTATTTCAACTACACTGGTAGATGAAGAAATATCTTTCTCTTCCGAGTAAGAATACCATAGCTATTTCATCAAAAACTCACCAAAATACGATTCTCTGTGGTATATTTACGGGAAGAGCAATATACGGCAGACCAATGTTCCTCTTCCAACAGGAAACGCTTTTCTAGAATGCAAACGCCCATGACTCTCATACGGACTTTTGGTACATTTTTGATCGAGGATGAAGGGGTAGAGCGTAGCACTTTTACTGAACTGTCAAATAAGAATTTGCGAGCTATGCTACTGTGCCTCGTCGCGCAACCTGATCATCGTCTCTCTGCAACCACGTTACAGGATTATATAGGTGGTCGCTGGGAAAATGCAGAGCGAAGCTTTGCCAATTTATGTTCTAAAGCAAGACGTTTTATTGTGAGGGAGCAAGGGTATATTCGATTGACCGGGGAGGTTCAACATGAACTCGACTCCTATCGCTTTCTCCATCTGTTGGAAGAGGTGAGATATGCTTCCGATGATACACAAGTTGTTGATAAAGCTTCAATAGCCTGTTCTCTCTATAAGGGCGTTTTTCTGCCAGATGACATTATTCAGCAAAATAAGCCTAGAAAAATTGCGGAGGAGTATCAGTGGCAGAAAGTGGCACAGTGGGCTGCGATACAACGCCGTGAACTGGCGGAAGCCTACGCTGAACTGATGCAGAGGCTGATACCTTGCCTGTTTTGCTCAGGACAACGCGCCTACGCAGAACAACTTATAGAGAGAAGCATTGAAGTTCATGTTGCCTTTCCCGATATCTGTGAGCAGTTACGTTCCTTACTCCGAGTAGAGCATAACTACCCCTTGAATCCTCTCATTCCTCGTGCGAAGGCTGTTCAGGAATTAGAACACCTTGTTGCGACAAATCGTGTCAGCGTACTGAGAGGTGCTTTGAAAATAGGCAAATCTCAGCTTGTGACGGATGCATTCAGACAAACAAATCTGTCACATATATTTGCTGGACAACCTGCCTATCGCTTTCATTTTTATATGAACGAAGAGCCTGAAGCCGCTCTTGCTCGCCTGTACGTGAGTCTGATGAATATAGCTGCTATTGAACCTGATGAAAATGGATATGGTCTGGTTGATGATTGTTTTGAACTTTTAGAGCAAAAAAGGCTCGTTTTGATTCTGGAAAATATTGATGAGATTCAACCTCATCTGGTGGATACATCTTATCCCTGTGCATGGCAAATGCTGATTAAAAAAGTGTATCAAGAGGGAAAACGTAGCAAAATACTCATCAGCACCTCGTATCCGCAAACATTTCAGCACTATCCCCAGATGATATTGACAGGTCTCTCTCCTGTTGAGGGAGCGCAACTTCTAGCAGCGTTGGGGTTATCCTCGTTACCCGAAGCGGAGCGCGAACGACTTTCTATGCTTGTTGATGGAAGACCAGGATTATTGCGCCTGATTGCTACGCGAGTGACAAAGTATGCCGCTGGCTACACTGTAGGAACTGTCCAGGAACTTGCACGCTGGGCGTTAGATGTCGTGACGCATCAGACTTCTTTGAAACAGTACCTCAAGCAAACACTGAGTATGGAAGAACTACAGGGTATACTACGTCTTGCCCTTATTCGTCTGCCGCTCACAGAGCAACTCGTGAATGCTCTTCTACATATTCATGAAACGTCAGTACAGCGGGTAAAACGCTCGCTATTGCGTAGTGGTTATCTTCTATCTACTGATGAGCAGCATTATCGGCTCTGGCAGGTAGTCTCTTTTTACACGCTGGCACATGCAACTGATAGTGAAACAGCCCTCGCACACCTGGATATCTGTAAGGCACTACACAGCCTTCTGGCAGAGCATACTCTGGAGCCTTCACAATACACTGAACTCGCTTATGAACTGGTCTATCATACACTTCAAATCCGTGATATTACAGGTGCGGCAAATTTGTTGCTCTCTCTGTGGCAACGAATGCCACTGATTTCACACGCATATCGACTACGAGAAGCTCTGGTCGGCTCTGTTGATTTTGGACTACCATCTCTCACAGGAAAGCAGGAGGCCATTCTTGCCTTCTATATGGGTAAAGGTGCAGCCCATGCTAACTTGATAGGATTGGATAATAGTGTCGGTACTGTGTCCGCTTCGTGGTATTACAGTATTGCCTGGAAGCGAATAGAAGAAATGAATGATCCGACATTTACTATCGCTGTTGGCTATTCCTATACATGGTCTCTCATACGTGAGGCACGATTGCAGGAGGCAAAGCAGATAGCGGCTCAGACACTTGAAGCTTTGTTGTCATCCAATCAATATAAATATATCAGTAAAGCATATCGGTGTAATGCCGAAGTCGCTTTCCGTATGAGAAATTATGAACAGGCACTTGTCTATCTTGATGCAGATGAAGAATTCAGAGGCCAGCATTCTGAAGAGTTACAGCACCTGAAAGGTCCACGTCTGAGCCAGCGAGCAATTGTGCGTGGAAAACAGGGCGACTACGCCGGAGCAATTCATGATAGTATAGCGGCTACTCGTTTCGTTATTGCCAGGGGGAAACGCTGGAGTTTTGTGAGAGCGTATCTGGATGCCGCAATTTCCTCTAGCCTCTCCTCTGGCAGACTACGCGCCGCCGAACGCTTACTCCAGAAGTCCAGACGACCAGGAGAGGGACTATGGAGCAGACACAAGCAGGCATATCTCAATCTGCGTATTGCTCATCTTGCGCTTTTACGTGGTCAATGGCGTGAAGCACAGAATACTCTCCATCTCACAGAAAGAGCTTTCGACTCTCGTGACCGTAGTACCCATGCTCAGGAAACCGCCCGACATATTGCTGAAACACTACGCAATGTTCAGGTATGGGCCAACAATCATGCCTGTAGTATCGAGGCCGTCCCTCTTGATTGTCGATGGTATGAATGGCTAGCGGAAATGCTGCCGCTTGATGTTGAAAACTTTCTATACATTAGAGAAGCAACCCTTTATGAAAAAACAAGTGATATAGAAGGAGTACACACGAATAATGAATCATTAGCAACAGGCATAGAGTCTTATGAACGTTTTCTCGTGGAAGGGACTGATGCACCTGCCATCCTGCATCCTTGCTTGGCAAGTTTTACATCTGAGATGATGCAAAAGCATCTCTATGATATTCACTCAAAGCTAGACTATGAGTTCAACGCAATCGTCAGAGTTCTTTATAAAGAAACTGTTGCAGAGGGGCTTCATGAGGTCGCACTTCTGGACGCTGCAAAGCAAGACAACGCAACTATCGCACAGCAAGAAAGTATTCATCTTTATGGTGCGCCTTCTCCTGAGCAGGTTGGTATGGCTCTGGGTTGGGTGTGTTCTTTAGCGCGGCAAGCAATTACGACATCTTCGTATTCTTCTATCACCTCTACTCAGGCCAACTTGCTACTATCTGACCCTGTTGTACATCATTCTCTGGTTCAACCTCAAACAGTATATCGCAAAGCATTTAGTGAAAAACTGGATACCTTTTCCAGAACATTGTCGAGGGAGCAGGTACAAGAGATATTGCAAGCCGCTCTTTCGCAGTATGCACTCGATAATCCTCAATTCAACTGGCAGGTTCAGATAAGCGATAAGGTTGAAAATGTATCAGTCTGTTTCAAGCAAAAACGCCTTCTTATACCTGTGGAACGTGAGTGTGACTGGACACCTGCCCATATTCGTGCAGTGCTTGCCCATGAAGTTGAGGAGCGCATCTTACGTTATGAGGCAGGGCAAAAAAGTTGTTTGAAGCTACTCGGCATCGGTCTACAAAACTACGTTGAAGCGGAGGAAGTATTCACGCCATACGGATTTGTTGCTCCCGACATGCCATTAGCAGATGAGGAACATATCATGCTCATAGCTATGGGACTGGCACTGGGAATACTAGATGGTGTTCCTCGTTCATTTCGCGCCGTTTTCATGTTAGTACGTGCAGCTTTTTATCTATATGAGCATCAAACTGGAAAACAAGATAAAGAGGATGAACTACGCTTGCACAAAGCAGGATATCGTGCATATCGTCTCTGCCTGCGTATGTACCGGGGTGGGCTTTCCCCTGATATGCCGCTCTGGTGTTACACGAAAGACTATGCAGCAATTCGAGGAAGACGTAGCATCGCACACACATTACGAACGCACAAAGAGGCTTACAATCAGAGGTTCTTGAATCTGCTTCGTGCAGGACGTATCAGTTTGAAACGTCATCATCTGGCAGCCTTACAAGACCTTAATTGTTGCACATCGGTGATAGAATGGCGTAATCTAAGTAATGATGCAGCATTCTTGCAGACATTCAAAATCCTTTTTGACTCATGAAACTATACATTTGAGAGGTATATCATGGACGTATTTGAGGCAGTGCGTACCGTTCTGGCGGTACGTCAATTTCAGGACAAGCCGATTCCCGAAGAGGTCGTTAATGAGATTGCTCAGGCGGCTCATCTGACTGCGAGCAGTATCAACGGTCAACCCTGGCACTTCATAGTGGTGCAGGATAAGAACATGCTGCAACAACTTGGCAAGCTGGCAACCACTGGTCCCTACATCGCACAGGCTCCGCTTGCCGTCGTTGTCGCAATGGAGCAGAGTCCCTACGCGGTCTCCGACGTGAGCCGCGCCATTCAAGACATGATACTCACGGCATGGTCGCATGGCGTCGGCTCAAACTGGGTCGGCTTCAACAACCTCAAACAGGTCAATCCGGTGCTGGGTATTCCCGATACTATTGAAATTATGGCAATCATTCCGTTCGGCTATCCCGTTGCCAATATCGGCAAGGGCAACAAGAAACGCAAGCCGTTTGGAGAAGTCGTGTATCGTGAAAAGTGGGGACAACCGTTCGCGTAGATACTATTGGACGTTAGATAGTAGCCTAGAACGTGAGTGGTGTGATTGCCAGGGTGTGATGAATCAGACCCGTACACTGTGGTTCGATTAAATTTTTAATGTAGCCATGCAGCGTGTAGGGGTCTGATTCATCACACCCTGCTTGCCACATATCCTGCTACGGCACAATCCCAAATTACATTGGATTGTGACAACTTTTATGCTATACTCTTCTCATGAGATGAGCGACCAGGAAAAAGAACTGACTGGCAAGCTCGGAGTGAGGAAAAATTGTAGTATGAGTACATTTGCATGGACACAGCTCGAAGCAAGAGTGAGCGCACTGGAACGGCGACAAAGCAATACAGATATGCATGTAGAAGAGGTAAACAAAGATGCGACAACAAATTTCAAACAACTCTCCTACGATATGACAGCTAGCTTTGACCAGCTTTCCAAGTATCTCGGTAAAATCGAAGATAACAATGAGATGCGGTTTCAGTCAATTGAAACTACGTTAGGAGAGCATTCCAGGATTCTAGGAGAGCATTCCAAAGTTCTGGACGATCATACGAAACGATTGAGCAATATTGAAACACTTCTAACTCAAATCCTGGCACGACTTCCCGAGAATCGCTAACGAATATATATAGGAAGCACTTGCAATCTCATTTTTCAACAAGATTGCAGGTGCTTTTTCATGGCCTTGCTATGTAGTCCGACGATGTATCGCGAACGTATACCATCCAGCATACGAACACGTCCGCGATACATCGCCGAACTACAGATACTTAAAGTGCTATCACAAAATCTCGAATTTCATAGCCTGTGGTCAGGTCGTTCCACTTGATGGTGGGGGTGCGCTCGATGTGCAGGGTGTCGAGGGCTAATAGACGTTGCAGGAAGATGTCGGTTTCTTGAATGGCTATGTAGGCTCCGGGGCAGCGATGTGGTCCGTCGCCAAAACTCATCACCATCGAGGGAACGCGGTCTCCGTGCAAGGGGCGCATAGGACATAGCGCGTATGGCTCCTCTCCGACAACCGTTTCGTCCATGTTTGCCGCGTGTATGTCGATGTTAATGAGGTCGCCTCTTTGAATAGTGGCATGTTTCCCTTGATTTTCAAGTTCGATATCGTCTGTGGCGCGACGTTGCAGGTTTCGCACGATTGGTTCAAGGCGTAGCGTCTCATGCAGCATCTCAATACGCTCCTCTTCCGGTGCGGTAAGGTAACGGGCGCGTAACTCAGGATGTTCCAGAAAGTGCCATGCCGCGACACTGATAAATTCGCGTGTCGTCACCATGCCAGCCGCCGCGTAGGTGACGCATTCAGTCAATATCTCCGCCTCGTTATAGTTGAGCGAAAGCAGATGCGAAATGACATCTTCCTGTGCCTTGCGTCTGCGTACCCGTATCGAGGGCTTGACATCCAGCATAAAGAAAAGCATTACGTTGGACTGTTGCAGAGAATGATAGATGCGCGAGAAGAGTTTGCGTACAGGATTTGTTTCCTCAGATACTTCTCCGCCTTCAAAGAAGCTGTTCAGGCGTAGTCCCATACCGGGAAAGATGCTATTTGTTGTTCCCACAACTTGTGCCGCAACCTGTACCGCCAGCTTCAAGCTCAAATCACTCAAATCTGCACGTTTCTTCCGTTTGAGTTTCCTTATGAGTTGGTCGGAGAGCTTTTCCATGAAGGCGCGGTAGTCGCTACTGACGGTCTTCGGCGTAAAGAAACGCGCCGTCTGCTTGCGCTGCTGATTATGCTCCTTGCCTTCGAGATAGAGAATTGGTCGATTGGTCGTGCCAGGAACACTCTCGATCATTTCCGCATTGAAGCCGGCCTGTTTCGTGACACTGCTTCTCAGCACCGTCCGCGCCTCGTCGAAGCCGTAGATATGCCATACACCCTGCTCATCGCGCTCGAACGGTTTCTCACTTGCACGTACAACAGCCCCGTGTGAGGTCTTCTGATGAGATAGCGCGGAATGATCCACTGGGCATCGCGCCTCACCTGCTTTGACATCGTTTTCCTCATGTGATTGTATAGAATATGCCTTCTCTGGAGAGGTCATGAACTCATTTCTCTTTCTGTAGCAACATGAAAAATGCAACAATTTTAAGATACTCATATCTTATGAGACACTGTATATCATAAATGGGTAAGAAGTCAAGGTGAACGTTTGTGGTAATTATATGAATATTCAAGACAGGCGTTTCAAGCGCACACAACAATTGTTAGCAGAAGCCCTTATTGCGTTGACATTGGAAAAGGGCTATGAGGCCGTGACTATTCGTGACATCACAGAGCGTGCGAGTATCGGTTATGCTACCTTCTTCCGTCATTATCATGACAGGGATGAGTTGCTGAAGGATGTGCTGGACGTTGTGTTGACCGAACTGATATCCATGTTCAGTGCGAAACAAAGCGACCTGGAACCAGTGATGATCGGTGTGCTACTGTTCCGCTATGTGCAGGAACGGAGCGAGGTTATCCGTGTGTTGCTCAGAAGTTATGCTCTACTTGAACATGTCGTTGAAGTTGCGGCACACAATGTGCTGGAAGAACATACGCCTCTGCCTGATAGTCTCGTGCCACCAGAGATTGCCGCCCATCACATTGTGACCGCATCCATATCGCTCATTCGCTGGTGGCTGGCTCATGACATGCCTTATCCGCCCGAACGAATGGGCGTTATTTATCACGAATTGATAACGCGCCCGACAAACGTGACGGCGTTTTTGTGAACATGGGGAATGAGCTTGAACGTTAGTGGGGTGGAGAAGGGGTGTAATGAATTAGACCCGTACATTTTCGCCTTCGGAGAACGTTAGATAGTGGCAAAACGGAGATGCTAAAATACCTGAAATCTTGGAACGACGCTGAGATGTACGGGTCTAATTCATTACACCCTGCAACCACTCCACGAATGCTCATATGCATTGATCAATGTTCATCCATAGATACTTGCATTAAGAAAGGGTATACGACTCTATGTCATCTTCATTAAACTCAAACAATTCCGTTATCGTCGATACATCACACAGCCCTTATGCACAGTTGCACCCGCTCAGTCTCACACAGGTATCCATCAACGATGCGTTCTGGACGCCGCGACTTGAGGCTAATCGTCGAGTGACGCTGCCTTCGCAGTATCAGCAGTGCGAGGATAAATATCAGGGGCCGTATTATAATGATTCGGATGTGTATAAGTGGATAGAGGCAGCTTCGTGGACGCTGGCAACACATCCTGATGCTGAATTAGAGGCGCAGGTCAACGATACCATCGCCCTCATCGCCGCCGCACAGGATACGAATGGCTATCTCGACACCTATTTCACCTTTGAGCGTGAGGGGGAACGCTGGACCAATCTGCGTGTCCTGCACGAACTCTATTGCGCTGGACATCTTATTCAGGCAGCCGTTGCCCATGCCCGTGCCACACAATCCGATAGCCTGTTGAAGGTTGCGGTACGTCTTGCGAACCACATTCTCGACACCTTCGGGCCGAATGC
>DAIQNC010000063.1:4107-10901 GCA_036788655.1 Ktedonobacteraceae bacterium | reverse complement strand
TCAATGCACAAATGTGGAGTATCGAGATGCCCTTGCTGACGTTCGGTACAACGGAGCAGAAACGGGCGTACCTGCCTGGCCTTGTCTCCGGCGACTTGATCGGTGTACATGCGATGACCGAAGCAGATTCGGGTTCGGATGCCTTCAGTATGCATACACGAGTCGAGCGTCGCGGCGACCGCTATTTCCTCAACGGCTCCAAGCTCTACATTACGAATGCGCCAGTTGCCGATGTCATCCTCGTGTTTGCTTCGCTCAACCCCGGTCATGGCTTTGCCGGGGCCTGCGCCTTTCTCGTGGAGAAGGGGACACCGGGCTTCGAGGTGAGTAGTAGCTTCGATAAAATGGGGCTGCGTACCTCTCCAATGGGCGAAATTATTCTCACTGACTGTGAGGTTCCCATCGAGAATCGACTGGGTAAAGAGGGTGCAGGAATGGCAATATTCAACTCCTCTATGGAATGGGAACGCAGTTGCATTCTCGCCAGTGCCGTCGGTGCGATGGAGCGACAACTGGAAATCTGTGTTCGCTATGCGCAGACGCGCCGGCAGTTCGGGCAAGCCATTGGCAAGTTTCAGAGCGTCTCTAATAAGATTGCCGACATGTATCTGCGGATCGAGGCGGCGCGAATGTTGATTTACAAGGTTGCGTGGCTCAAACAACAGGGCAAATCAGCACTGGCCGAAGCGGCGGCGGCGAAGGTTTTTACCAGCGAAGCCTGGATACAATCAAGCCTGGATACCATCCAGATTCACGGCGCATTCGGGTACATGACGGAATCCGAAATTGAGCGCGACTTACGCGACTCGGTTGCTGGAACAATCTATTCGGGAACATCTGAAATTCAACGCATGATTATTGCGCGTACACTCGGACTTTAAAATATTTCTTGCTCATAGCATTGTCGAATAACGAGGAGTGATTATGGCTTACGTGCTACATCAATTGCTCATAGAGAGTGCCTTACGTACCCCGGACAAAACAGCGGTGGTCTCCGGCAAGAATAGTCTTTCCTATGGAGAGCTTCACACGTTGACAGACCAGCTGGCAGGGGAACTCAGGGCGCAAGGAGTGGCATCGGGGGATCGCGTTGGCATTTATGTAAACAAATCGCTTGCATCTATAGTCAGTATCTTTTCAATCTTGAAGGCGGGCGCGTGTTATGTACCACTTGATCCTAACGCACCGGTACAGCGTCTGGCTTATATTATCCGTGATAGTGGAATTAAGCTCCTGTTGACCAGCACTGCCAGAGTAGCCAATGTACAATCAATGTTTCCCGAAGATTGCCCCTTGCAAACGATTGTGCTGGTTGATTGCGACGTGCCGATATCATCTACGTTAACTACAGTATCAGTGCCAGCAGAGGCAACACTGGTATCATGGAATGAGGTCTGCGCCCGACCTGCGCTAGCTCTACCGGAGAATCTAGCCATTGAGACAGATACCGCCTATATTCTTTACACCTCTGGCTCAACCGGCACTCCCAAAGGAGTCATGATATCGCATCGCAATTCGCTGACGTTCGTTAACTGGGCTGCAGAGTGTGTAAGCTTGAGTGAGCATGATCGGGTCTCAAGTCACGCACCCTTGCACTTTGATCTTTCCACCTTCGATATTTTCTCCTCGTGCAAGGTGGGCGCGACGATTATCCTCGTACCAGAAGGAAGCTCAACTTTCCCAGTACAGTTATCCAGGCTGATTGAGCGTGAACGCATCACTGTGTGGTATTCAGTGCCATCGGTGTTGACACTGCTGGTACTCTATGGCAGTCTTGCAGCCCATGATCTTTCCTGCTTGCGTGCAATCATCTTTGCGGGTGAGGTATTTCCCGTGAAGTATTTGCGTCAGATAATGGATATATTGCCGCATGTACGTTATCTGAACTGGTATGGCCCGACTGAGACGAACGTTTGCACCTCATATGAAGTATCAACATTAGACCCTGAGCGCACAACTCCCATTCCTATTGGGAAGGGCTGTGCCAATATGGATGTCTTTGCAGTGAACAATGCAGGAGAGAAAGTGACCGCGCAAGGAGAAGAGGGCGAGTTGTATGTACGCAGCCCCTCGCTCATGCAAGGCTACTGGGGTCATCCTGAAAAGACGGCAGGAGTGCTGATACGCAACCCCTTTCAGCAGCACTTCCATGAACTGGTCTATAAGACTGGTGACATTGTGACGCTGGATGCCGATGGCAACTATCTCTACCTCGGTCGCAAAGACGGTATGATCAAGACACGGGGATATCGAGTAGAGTTGGGCGAGATTGAAGCGGTACTCTATGGACATCCGGCAATCAAAGAGGCAGCCGTGCTACCAGTACCCGACGAGGTTCTCGGCAATCGTCTCCGCGCAGTGATTAGCCTCTATGATGGCAATATCCTGACTCGTGAGGCGGTTCTCTCCTTCTGTAACCAGCAACTGCCTCACTACATGGTTCCAGATGTCATTGAGTTCCGCCCGACATTGCCAAAAACATCTACAGGCAAAACAGATCGCGTTAGCCTTGCACAGAGTTTCTCTTCCTGATTTTGTATCGTACCGAATAACAACATAGGAGGTTTCACAGCGCATAAACAGATAGCGTTCTTCACGAAAACGGGAATCAATCCGTTAGCAAATTTTTACAGCAATTTGATAGGGACTTGTAAACAACTAGCAGGAGATACATATGCCTTCCTTTGACTTTGATATTGGTATTATTGGTGGTGGTCCAGGAGGCGCAGCCACCGCAGCTTATTTAGCCAAAGCTGGCCTCAGTTGTGTTGTATTTGAGAAAGAGATATTTCCCAGGCCGCATGTGGGAGAATCTCTCGTGCCTTCATCAACACGAGTATTTAAAGAAATCGGGTTTCTCGAGAAGTTGGATCAGGCAGGTTTCCCCAGAAAATATGGAGCAGCCTGGACTTCTGATGATAAGAGTCCTATGTATGAACATGGATGGGAAGGGTTAGAGCCAGATTGCTACGTAGACCTTCGTTTTGAGGAGCGAGAACAGCCTGGAGTTGATCGAACCTTCACCTATCATGTTGACCGGGGTAAGTTTGATCTGATGCTACTCCAACATGCGCAACAGCTGGGCGCAACAATCTACGAAGGTGTGCGAGTGCAGGGTGTCGATTTCTCTACGCCAGAGCAACCGCGCATCAACTTCTCCATTGCAAATCAGACGTCCAGCACAACTGTACGAATGGTAGTCGATGCAAGTGGTCGCCGCACATTACTGGGCAATCAACTCAAGTTACGTGTTCAAGACCCGGTCTTTGACCAGTACGCAATTCATACATGGTTCGAGGGGTACGACCGTCACATCTTTGCTCAAAATGAACTGCAAGACAACTTCATCTTCGTTCACTTCTTACCTCTCACCAACTCCTGGGTCTGGCAGATTCCCATTAGTGACACGATTACAAGCATCGGCGTCGTCACGCAGAAAAAGAACATTGCTAAATCCAGAGAGGATCGTAGTAACTTCTTCTGGCATTGCCTGGAGAGCCGTCCAGAACTGGCTGCGGCCCTACGCGCTGCCAAACAAATGCATCCGCTTTCTGAAGAGGGCAACTACAGCTATGCGATGAAACAGATCTGCGGCGATAATTTTGTACTGGTTGGCGATGCAGGTCGTTTCGTTGATCCCATCTTTTCTACTGGAGTGAGCATTGCGGTGAACAGTGCGCGTCTGGCAAGCCACGACATAGTGAAAGCTGCCGAAATTGGCGATTTCAGTAAGAAAAGTTTTCAGACTTTTGAGACAACCTTACGCCGGGGAACAAAGAACTGGTACGAGTTTATTTCGGTCTACTACCGACTCAATCTCCTCTTCACAGCTTTTATAATCGATCCTCGTTACCGTCTGGATATGCTCAAGCTCCTTCAAGGTGATGTCTATGATGAAGAGGAGCCAGCCGTTCTGAAACAGATGAAACGGATCGTGCGAGAAGTCGAGCAAAACGATCAGCATCTCTGGCATCGTTACCTGGGCGATCTGACGGCGGACGCCTTCAAAGACACGTTTTAGCTTCGGAAATACCTGAAAGGTCAGGAGGGAGAGCGGTTTATGGATTTTCAAATGTCACATTCTCCTGTGCAGAATGCTGCGCTGACAGCGAGAGAACAGCAACAACGGCAAGGAGAGGAATTCGCTGACCCCCTGACCCATTGGAAGCAGCAACAATCAGCGTTACCACCTCTGACAAGTGCAGCGCGTCAACAACTTCTGGTAGAGTGGAACGATACCGCAGTTACCTATCCAGAAGACAAGTGTATCCACCATCTCTTTGAAGAGCAGGTACAACGTACTCCCAATGCGGTTGCACTTGTCTATGAAGACAGGCAGCTCACCTATCAGCAGTTAAACCAACGAGCGAATCAACTGGCACATTACTTGCAAAGGCTCGGTGTGGGACCAGAAGTACCTGTAGGGCTGTGTGTAGAGCGTTCCATCGAGATGATTACAGGTGTATTAGCTATCCTGAAGGCGGGAGGAGCGTACATCCCGCTTGATCCAACAAACCCGAAGGAACGGCTATCATTTATACTTGAAGATACACACGCTCCTATACTCCTCACACAGAAGCATGTAGCCGAGGGACTTTCCGGGCAGAGTGCGCAGCTAGTTTTCCTTGACCAGGATGGGATAAGCCAGGAAAGTGAGGAGAACCCCACAAGCAACGTGAGACCAGAAAATGCCGCCTATATCATCTATACATCAGGAACTACAGGAACGCCGAAAGGCGTCGTGATTCAGCATACGTCTTTAGTGAACTACAGCGAGTTTGCCAGAATGACGTATGCGTTACAGCCAGATGATCGTGTGCTGCAATTTGCCACGATCAGTTTCGACGCAAGTGCAGAAGAGATATATCCGTGCCTGACCTCCGGTGCAACACTCGTACTTCGCACCAGCTCGATGATAGATTCGGTTTCCCTGTTTCTACAGAAGTGCCAGGAGTGGGCATTAACAGTGCTGGACCTTCCAACAGCATTCTGGCACGAGCTTACAAGGAAAATTGCTGGTGATGCAGCGATGCTTCCTTCTTCTGTGCGTCTGGTGATCATTGGAGGTGAAAGAGCGCAACCGGAACTGGTAGCACAGTGGCAAAGCCACGTCGGACAACGAGTACAGCTTGTGAATACCTATGGGCCAACAGAAGCGACTATAGTGGCAACGATGTATAGAGTACCGACATCAGCGGAGGCAGACTCTGTACAGCGAGAGGTTCCGATTGGACGACCTATTGCTAATGCACAGGTGTATGTGTTAGATCAGCATTTGCACGTTGTGCCTATCGGGGTATCGGGTGAACTCTATATTGGCGGTGTTGGTCTGGCACGAGAATATTTCAATCGGCCTGACCTCACTGCGGAGAAGTTCATTTCTCATCCGTTTCGTGCTGAATCAGGGGCGCGTCTGTATAAAACTGGCGATATGGTGCGCTATTTGCCTACAGGCGACCTTGAGTTTTTAGGACGCATCGATCATCAGGTCAAGATTCGCGGCTATCGTATCGAACTGGGAGAGATCGAGGCGGTACTGGAGCAACATCCGTCTGTGCAAGAGGCAGTGGTTATAGTGCGTGAGGATGTGCCAGGCGATAAACGTCTCGTGGCCTATGTGGTTCCCTATCGTGAACAAACCCTTACAAGCAGTGAGCTACGCGATAGTGCGCAGAAGCAGCTTCCCAACTACATGATACCCACTGCCTTTGTATCGATGAAAGCTCTGCCCTTATCATCTAATGGTAAGCTAGATCGCCGCGCCTTGCCTGCACCTGAAATGACCAGACGTGAGTTGGATGAAACCTTCGTAGCACCCACGCTTGCGGTACATCAGCAACTCGCACACATCTGGGAAGAACTTCTGGATGTACGCCCTGTCGGGATTCGGGACAACTTCTTCGAGCTGGGAGGACACTCTCTGCTTGCCGTTCGCCTTGTCGATCAGATTGAGCAGGTCTGGGGCAAGAGGATTTCAGCAACTACCCTCCTTGCTGGCCCAACTATTGAGCAACTAGCCAGCGTGCTTGTGCAATCGGAAGATACCAACTCAGGAACTGCTTCTGCTCATGCAAAAAGCGGCAACTCCAGGCATCCTTTCTCCTCGGTGCGCACATTGCTGAAATCGCTGGTGAAGCCAACGCAGCATATAGAAACGGGCAACCGGAAGTAAATCAGGAAAGGGTCTTCATCCTTCGGGATGATGTAGAGATGCAATTCATTGCACCCGTCGTCTCTGGGCTGACAGGTGCAATGAATTGCACCTCTACATGTAAATAGGAATTGCACCTCTACATGCAGATATATGAGATTTCTAAGCGTCTATCACGACCTTAGCAGAGCTTTACCTGAAATGTGCTGCATTGAAGGTTTCAGGAGTCGAGATGTATGATATCATATGCTTGTTCGTGGAAGCAGCCGCCGTTACATGTGAATTTGCAGCAAAATGATGTTCATGTGTGGTTTGCATCGCTTGATGTATCTGTACCACACTTGTCGCAACTAGCGAGTACGCTTAACACAGTTGAGCGAGAGAGGGCTAAACGTTTCTATCTTGAGCAGGACAAAGCGCGTTTTATCGCAGGTCGAGGTCTACTCAGGGCAATTTTAGGCTACTACTCAGACGTTGAAGCAGCCGAACTTCAATTCAGCTACAGTTCTCTTGGAAAGCCTTTCCTGGCAGAAACATATAGAGGAAGTAGCATACAGTTCAACCTGTCTCATGCACACGGGTTTGTCCTTTATGCCATCACTCTTGATCGAAAAATTGGTGTAGACCTGGAATACATAAAGCA
>DAIQNC010000063.1:0-4082 GCA_036788655.1 Ktedonobacteraceae bacterium | reverse complement strand
CGTTCATCGCTTCTTTTCACATCAAGAAAAGGCTGATTTTCATACGTTCAATTCAGATGAGAAACCTACAGCGTTTTTTAGATACTGGACGTGTAAGGAAGCTTATATAAAAGCGTGTGGACAAGGACTGACTCATTCTTTAGATCAGATTGAGATTTCACTGGCTCCCAAGAAGCCTGCAACAGTATTAAGTATCAAAGGCGAGGCACAGGCAACTTGCCACTGGTTCCTTCAAGAATTGCAGCCTACCGACGATCTAGCTGCCGCTCTCGTCGTAGAAGGTTCTCAGCCTCTTGTAACATGCTGGCACATACCTCACTGGCAAGAAATAACAGTTTGAGATTCTAAGAGAGAGCAGCTTGTGTAGTATAACTCATGTTCAACTAACTATTGAAGCATACTGTTTTTGTACAGAGAATGGAAGCGTTTCATGCAGTGTTTTGTCCCCCAAAAAACAACTAAAGATGCATGTAGCAACTTCTTTCTATCGGCGAGTCGTCCGATAGAAGTGAACTTCGTATCTTCCTCGCTATGGAAACCAGGCAATCGCAGAAGAGGGAAAGAACAACGACACGTCCCTCTATCTTCAACTCTTTATGTCATCATTGCCTGCCTGCTCTGTTCATATCTCCTAAGCCATTCATATACAGTATATGACCTACTCCAGGTCATTAAAAAACGTCAGGTCGCAGTTCCTCTACTGAGTGGTGGCATCATGATCTTTGCAGGAATCGTGACTGCTCTTGTTGTTTCCAAGTTGAAGTATGTAGAACGCAGGAAAGCTCTGGAGCAGATAATAGAAACGTACAAACAGTCGGGGCCATCGCTCATTCGCTACGTGATGCTCAACCGCCAATGCTCAGAAGAAAGAGCCTATCAGCGTTTGAAAACATTTGTCAAAAACCATGTACCGTTCTATGAGCATGGCTCCATTGATAGCATGTTTGCACAGGATCGGCAGTACGTAGTTGACATGGCTCTAGGTATCCTATGTCATTGTCCAGATGAGATAGACAACATTTAACGTTTTACTTGAAAAGGTACATGTATGGGCGTTCTTCGATAACGCCCTGCTTGCCCACCACGCAGTGTAAAAGGGACATGAGAGCGTTAGGCACACGAGGGCGTTATCGAAGAACGCCCATACATCATCCTATACAAGGTTTAACATGTGTTATGGGGTAATGAGATCGAATTTGGTTCCCCAGTTCGTGTTTGACTGGGCATATTCCCCCGTAATCCACACCAGATTGGGGAAACCTGAATTGACATCCGGCCACGCCGATTGATAGTCTCCCCAGGGGGATACGCCTGACGTGCCGAAGGAACTTGTCCCGTTCGCTAGAGCGATTGGAGTAGTAAGTGTTTGATTGACATACCAGACACTGGGATAGATACTCGGCCCCGATACATTATACACGAAGAGCATCGTTCCGCTGGAAGTCGTAATAACCGACGGATAGAACAGCCAATAACCGGGTGTTCCGAAGGCTCCCTGATTCGTGACGGTGGCTGAACTTGGATTGATTACAAACCACTGAACAATACTGACCGTTCCATTGCCATCTCCCCAGTCATAGGCTCCTGGCATATCTACAGTCAACAAGCCGTTGACATAGCTAGCTTGAGTGAGGCTACAGTCACCCGTACCAATCAGAGCAGAAGACCCTTTTTGCTTCGCATTTGTTGGAGGACTATAGCATTGTGTCGGGACGCTGGTATTGGAGAGAGTGCCACCACTGGTGAGTGTCCAGAGAGTTAATTGACACGCTCCGGCTGGATAGGAGTTGATCAGATACTCGACGCCACCCGCATCGCTATCCTGACGTGCAGGAGTAATAGCCTGTGCGATAGAACCATCCGGGTTCGTTAACCCCGTCCAATCCGTGTAGGTTGCGGTCTGGCAGCTTTCCAGGGCGGTGCGGCTAGCATAAAAGAGTTGATTACTACTCACCAGAGTGCTACTGCCGGGTGCAAGTATATTGAAGCCAAAATAAATGCCATCGCTATCCACACCCAGCTTATCAAAGTCGTGACCCGAAGGCGTAGGGAAACTATAGTTGCAGTATTTTCCACGTGCATTGGCCTGCTGTGCTACCGAGACCCAGATTTTTTTTGCAGAGGATTGCAACGTGCTGAAAATGAAGCGATTGCCAACGTTATCCCACGTCGTCACGGGGTCATAAAAGTTGCTACTGATATGAAGCCAGGCACTAACGGTACTCGACTGCTGTAATGTTCCACCACGTCCGTAGATGGCTAGATTTCCATTGACCGTCTCAAGGTAGTTATCAATACCTCCTGTCCCATTGGCATCGGGTTTGCCCCCCATCTGAGATATTCCCGGCTTGGCATGTGAATCTGTGGTGGTAGCGGCGGGAACATTCACAACATTTGAGGGAGAGCTGGGCCGTTGATGGGGCGGTAATGACTTTGCTATGCTCAATGTGTCTGGTTGACTGCTCTCATTGCTGGATGCAATAGTTTGCGCTTTTGGCAACGTGAAGGTATTTGTTACCTGTGGAACTACAATACCATGTCCGTTGGGCTGGAAATTGTGTGCTGGATGCTTCGTTGAGGAGGAAGAAGAGGCTTTTACCATCCATACACCTGACAGGAGGAACAGACCAATCAGGAACACATAGAGTAAAATTGCACGAAACGAACGGAACTTCATAAATAGCTTCTTTCTGTAATCTACAGTGCGCCTGAAAAGGTAGAAATACATATGTCTATAGAAGGCACACTTAATAAACTACACCACTTCGTTTAATTGTATAGCTCTACATTCAGTATAGAAGGGGAAAGATACTTCCTCAAGGTGAGAAGGGTTATGATTAGGTTAAGGGGCAGTTGTAGTTTGCTCATTCTGATGTATGTTTCAGCTTCTTTCCTTATAAAAGTTTCAACAACCTTCCCAGTTAATGTGATTTTTCAGGAGATAGTAGACCGAAATCAAATAGAGCCTGTGTATTTGCACATCCATCCCATTGCGCGAGATTCTGGCGGATAGGAGCTTCCACCATAGCGACACAACGCTTGAAAGCCTCCTCGATATCACCTTCCAGCGATACCGGCGGTGAGATTTTCATAACCTGATGTATCCAGTCGGGCGAACGGAGTGCAACCACTACCAGAACCGGCGAGCCAGTCTGCCGGGCAATACTCACACTTCCAGGCAATAGCGGAACAGTTCGTCCAAGAAAATCTACTGGAATGGCATGGCGACGGTCTTGATCAGCTACGGGAACATCAATGGCTATAGTAATCACTTCATTGGCCCGTAAGAGTTCTGACATGCGGATTGCCGCCTCAACCTGCCCTTTACGTGGCTCGATGTTAGGATGACGGAAATGGTGAGGTGCGCGTTTCTCGATGATCGACCTCTTCAGAAGCCGTTCTATGAGCGTTATCATGGGATTGTAGGTAAAGTTACCAACATCAGTGACCGGGAAACCATAGGCACCAAGCAGGGAGCAACAGTTCGTAAAGCTGCCGAAGTGCGCGATACAGACAACTACGCCTTTGCCAGAAGCCAGTGCGTCCTTGACATGCTCCATACCATGTATCTCTACCAGACGCGCCAGAGCCTGACCATTTCCTGCCAGACGCATTCCATCGATTGCCTGACAAGATTTCATGCGAAAGAAATCGAGGGCTATACGTTTCCTCTCTGTCAAGTCCAGTTCATCGCCGAAGACCCCTTCGAGGTTTGATAGAATTTGTTTGCGTTTAAATGAGTCGAGTCGATACCACCAACTGCCGCGTAGACGGGCCACACCATAAGCTAATCGCGCCGGAAGAAAAGCTACCAGAGGTACGATAACCAGCCTATAGAGAAACTCTTCGAGCCTAGCCAGAATCCAGGCTGGCGTAAATTTGCGTTGTCGTCGGACTACATAGGAAGCCATTATTCTTTCTCCTGGCATAGAGTAGATACCTGAAGGAGTGTAGCATCTTGAACTCTTTCTCAGCAACCACAAAAACAGGTAGGTATTTTGATGTAGTTACTTCTTACTCCATTCCTCAAAAATTGGTATACCATGCCATATACTGCCCTGCTTCCTCCCTGCACCGTTCTC
>DAIQNC010000062.1:9785-10931 GCA_036788655.1 Ktedonobacteraceae bacterium | reverse complement strand
CCAGCAATCGAGCGCGTCGCTGAATTGCTCCTGTGCCTGAAACAGAAGCCCTTGGCGGCGCAGTACGGCACAGCGTTCGGCAGGTGTGTCTAGTTCGTTGGCGAGCGCGAGGGATTGCTTATAGTATTGTTCTGCGTCGGCAAAACGTTGCATGACACGGGCAACATCGCCCAGACCACGCAGGGCGCGTCCATATATCTGTCGTGCGTCTTGCTCCTGTGCAATTGCCTGGGCTTGCTCATAGCAATCCTGAGCAGTCAGAAACTCTTCCTCTAGCAGAGCAACAGCACCAAGCGCGTTTAGCACTCGTGCCTGGTCGATGCGATCATCAAGTTCGATAAAGATAGCGTTTGCCTCCTCATAAAACACCTTTGCTTTATCGAGGTCGCGCCGTTCGCGCATCACGTCGCCCATCGCCCACAATGCCCATCCCTCGCCACGTCGTACCCCTTGTTCGCGGAAGATTTTAGCGGCTTCCGCACAGCATTTTTCGGCGATATCCATTTTGCCCTGATCGGCGTAGACAATGCCCATATCGGCAAGTACCCATGCCTGACTCACACGTAGCCCAAGTTCTTGAAAGAGACGAAGTGCCTCTTCATAATCTCTATGTGCTTTTGTATACTGTCCCAGAGCTTCATAGACTGTACCTCTGTCTCGCAAAGCTGAGGCACAACCTTCTTTATTATTCGTGGTGCGAAAACTGCTCAACGCTCTCTCGAATCGTCCCGAAGCCTCATAGTACGCGCCTGTACCACGACTAATCTCACCCAGGACCAGATGCATCCATGCCTCGCCTTTCGCGACATTCGCCTCGCCGAACAGTGCAAGACCTTCCTGTGCATATGTGCTTGCCTGCTGAAAACTGCCCATTTCGCGGAAGAGCATTGCCAGTTCGTACAACGCCCACGCCGCATGTTCGCGCTCTTGCTGCTCGCGGTGAAAATCCAGACTTGTTCGCAGACATGCCTCAGCTTCAGAATATTTGCCCTGTTGACGCAAAATTGCTCCCAGACAGCATTGTAGCTCACCTTCACCTGTTTTATCGTTGAGACGAGTCGCGTGTAGAGCAACGCGCTGAAGCATCACAAGTAGCTCATGAGCGTGTCCACGTCCCCCTGATGCCCATGAAGCCCGAATTGCAAT
>DAIQNC010000062.1:581-9775 GCA_036788655.1 Ktedonobacteraceae bacterium | reverse complement strand
ACTCTCACCACCTCTTGCAAATCCTGAGCTTCTCCCGCACTCTCAAGATGATTGATAGCCGCCATCCATTCCTCGAAGCCTGGTTGGGGAAGATTGTAGTAATAGGCCGCAACCACGCGATGAATGCGTTGTCGCTCTTCGCGTGGCAGGTGTGCGAGTGCGAAGTGGCGTATCTGTGGATGTATGTTGTAGACGCGCCCGTCGAACTGGATAAATGACGCCTGAACCAACTCATCACGTGCCTCGCTCCAATGCATCATCAGTGCGGCTGGCGCAACCTCTATGGACTGGTCGTCCAATGAGGAGTTTTCAAGTGCTTCTTCCCTGCCCAGACGAATGACTTCTCCTGATGACGTAAATGGCTGCGACTGAACAAGCATCACAATTTGTTCTTTGCTGAACGGTAGCACAAATGCTGCGAGGTAGGCCATGAGTAAGCGAGCGTAGGGTGAGAGGCGGCGAAAGGAAACCTCTAATACGGCAAGTATGCCAGCAAGCGGTGTATCATGGAGTTCGTCTCGAATTTCTTCCAGAGAACGTGTCGCGGCTTCTGGCGTATAGATTCGTCCGTTGATGGTGCGAGCTGCCCCAAAAATGAGTTCTGCTCCAAGTGGGTAGCCATCCAGAAGTGTGCAGATTTCCTGTAGCACCTTTTGTTGGTCTGGATTTTCAAGATGAATATATTGGTCGAGTCCATTTGACGAAGCAAGTTCCCGGAAAAGAGTAAGCAGGTCTTCATTGGTCATCTTGCCGATATGAAACTCGTACCAGCGGCAATGTGGGCCATCTATAACGGCCATTGTCTCTGGATTTGAGTGAGATGTGACGAGAACCACAATCTCTTCCGGTATTTGCGAGAGGAAATGGAGCCACATGTCAAGCTCTGTATGGTCTTTTATCTCCTCGAAGCTATCAAGAAATAGTAGACAGGGGAGTTCCCGACTTGCCATTGTGCGCAGGGTTTCCAGAACGAGGTGTGCGCGATGTTGCAGGTTGGAGACCGGGCCTGATGTGAGTGGTGTATGGAGCGCATTCAACATTTCGAGGAGCGCATCGCCGAATGACTTTCCTCCTTGTAGGGAGATACCAACCACGCCACCTTGAAATTTTTTATGATTGCGTTGAACAGCTTCACAAGCCAGTGCGCTTTTGCCGATACCCACTGCGCCTGTAATAACGATATGATGCGTCCCAGGTCGAAGCCGGACGTGTGGTTGCTCCGAAAAATCTCCCTCCAACCGAGCGGCGGTAGTTAAGAGGGCATCTAGCTCTCGTAACTCTTGCTCGCGTCCAATGAAGGTAGATGGGCTACTCATATGTGATAGTGGGTGTGTTGAGCTACGATGCTTTTCCTCTTCGTCTGCTGTAGTGAGTAAGGGAACAGGGTCTTCATGTCCTTCCGTTACACGGCGATATAGAACGGGAATAAACCAGCTTTGTTGCGTAGGCAGAAGAGCCTGTCGAGCGCGTGCGAGACCTTCTTCCAGCGTGCGCCCGTCAGCGAGGGCGTTATAGAAATGGAACATGAAGGTCGGGCTGAGGTCGTCGCGTACAGCGAATGGCATAGCGACTACTGCTGCCACCTGAGACATGACCAGTGCGGTTGCGAGCGTTGCATCGACGGCAGTGCGTCGTTGCCGATGCTCATGTTGCGATGTTATAGCTGCTGTCTCACACGCCGAGAAGACTGCCAGGCGTACATCGCTGGTGGTGAACAAGTTGCACAATGTTTGTGTATCTATAAATCTGTTGCTTCCATCATCCTGACAGAAGCAGAGATAGGTCTGCGGCTTGATACGATTCAGCGAGGCGTCGCACTCGCTGCATTTATGGGCATCAGGCTCATTCATTGTGCTACATTCGTTATGAGTACAGAGGCGTCCATAAACTCCGTGTCCATCGAAATGGACGATATAGCAAGGCTCAGTTGTCTCGCCATCGTTAAGTGCGTTCGTTCCCCCATAGGAATTGAGATAGCTCACCAATTCGTCGAAGGTCGCTTGCTCTAATTTATCAAGTAGAATATGGCCTGTGTCGATGAGTGGGGAAAGGCCACGTTCAAGGGCGGCATAGCTTTTCTCAGTTTCCAGGGGAGCGCAATCGCATGGAGAGGCTCCGATATAGAGAACACGGAATGGTGGGCGCACGGAAAGCTCGCCCCCACCTTCGGCATCAGGCTGAATGAGAGCGCGTGAGAGCGTAAAAATGCCGGAGGCAAGCAAAAAGTGGTTGCCGCTGTGAAGGAGTTCCCAGGGGTACTGCACGAACTCATGGCAATCCGGCTCGAAACTGAGGGTGAGTGCAATGGTTCCCCGGCGGTGCAATGTGCGTTGAATCACTCCTCGTAGCACTGCCTGCACTGATTGCTCTGCTACCTCGTGTGGATGCACATTCGCCGTTTCCTCACTGGGAAGACCACAGAGAGAGAGAAAGAGGCGATGGCCTATCGTGCGTAACTCTTGTTCTTGATTGCTGTGAAGTTTTGAAAGTTTCTTGCGTAACGCTTGCAGTTGTCTCTCTTCATAAGGGGGAACGAATGTGCCGCGTATGGTACGCCCGGACCAGCTTTCCCGAACCTGTATTTCATAAGCATTCTCAGTAGTGTTCGCGTTCTGGTTACGTCGCCGAAACAGGATGTTGAGTGTCTCTACCATAACCCCAGATAACTCTCATTCTATGTGCGCCAAAAGACTGTTCCACACTATATCTCATAGATGCCCATAGAATGAGTATACCATATTCTTGTGTTACCTGTTACACCAAGAGACACACCGACGCGAATGGAAGAACACACGGCGTACCTTTGTGGTTGCCCGTGTGTTCTTCCATTCGCGTCGGTGTGTCTCTGTGGTCGCCTCTTTGTTCTATTCTCCCCAGAACAACTCGACCTTGCCAAATCGTACAACATCGCCGACTTTGACACCCGCATCTTCCAGTGCTTTTGTGACGCCCATACGCTCCATTGTGGTTTGGAGACGCTCCATGCTCTCTTCGTTATCGAGTTTGGTCATGCCGACAGCACGCTCGACACGCTTGCCACGTACCACAAAGATGCCATTCTCCTTCGTGATAGTGAATGCATCCTCCGGTTGTGGTCGAAGCACCGGACCTTCCATGTCTGCTACGCTACTTTGTGTTGCTAGACGCTCCGCCTCTTGCTGATCCAGTTCGAGCAGCCGTTGTGACGTATACTGCATCAATTCTCGTGTTCCCTGCTGTGCTGCGGCGGAGATAGCGAACGCGGGATAGCCAGCCGCTTCAGCCTTTTCCTTGAGTGCAGGCCACTGTTCCTGCGCTTCCGGCAAGTCCATCTTGTTGAGTACCACGATTTGTGGGCGTGACGCCAGCTTTTCGTCGTATTCGCGTAGTTCACTATTGATGGTCAGGAAATCCGTCCAGGGGTCACGATCCGGCTGAGAGCCATCAAGCATGTGAATCAGCAGTCGTGTGCGTTGAATATGACGCAAGAACTCGTGACCGAGGCCAACTCCCTGCGCTGCGCCTTCGATGAGACCTGGAATATCAGCAAGCACAAAGCTTGTGCCATCACCGCTTCGTGGCTGGCCTACTTCGACAACGCCTAGATTGGGAGCGAGTGTGGTAAATGGATAATCGGCAATTTTGGGACGTGCTGCTGTGACAACGGAGAGCAGTGTCGATTTGCCAGCGTTCGGATAGCCTACCAGCCCAACATCGGCAATCAGGCGCAGTTCAAGCGTTACCCATCTCTCCTCACCTGGCTCGCCCTTCTGAGCCTCTTTCGGAGCCTGATTGGTCGCTGTAGCAAAGTGGACGTTGCCAAGCCCACCGCGTCCACCACGCGCAACCATGATCTGTTGCCCCGACTCTATCAGGTCGGCGATAATTGCTCCCGTATCAGCGTCTCGAATGATTGTGCCACAGGGAACGCGCAGGTAGACATCCTCGCCCTTTGCCCCGTGCATTTTCTGGCGTAGGCCCATAACGCCGTTGCCAGCCACGAATTTGTGTTTATAGCGATAGTCAATGAGCGTATTCAAATTGTGTGTGGCCTCGAAGTAGACACTGCCACCTCTACCACCATCGCCGCCATCTGGCCCTCCATAGGGTGCGAATTTTTCGTGTCGAAAGTGCGAGGAGCCATCACCGCCATTGCCCGCCTTGATGAATATTTTTGAATGATCGTATAGCATAAAATCGTCCTCAGTATCTCTTATCCCTCTTCTATCTGTACGCACACTTGCGCGAAGTCGTTGTATTCGGGTCAATGTGCAGTATATCACGTTGGTTGGTACATAGCCATGTCTGCTAAGTACATAGAAAAATAAGGATAAAACAGCCATCAAGAATTTTCCTCTTGATGGCTGTCTGATTGAGAATGGCGGCTACAATCCCTGTCCGCCTAGCATTTGCTTTGCTGCAAGTGCCGCAATCCCTGCGACTGCGAGCTTTGCGCCTGTGCTACCGAGAGGACCACCAGGCCCCATGATTTGCTGTAAAATGTCGGGATGCTGTTGCTGGGTATAACTTGTCAAGCGTGCAGCATCTTGAGGCGACATGTTATACGGATTCGTGTTCTGAATGCCCGCTTGCTGTGGATTAACGCCGCGCTGCATGAGCGCACCCATGAGTCCTTGCATAAGGCTTCCACGTTGCTGTGGTGGCATCTGCTGATAATACTGCTGATGAGCCTGCTCGATCATCTGCGGTGGTGCATTCTGTACGAATTGACCATAGTTCTGATATGCTTGCTGCTCTGGAATCTGTGAGTAATTGCCCTGATCCCATGCATTCGCATACTGTTGATACATTTGCTGATTATTAGGGTTATATGGATACATATAAAGCTCCTTTTCAGGTAGAAACAGACATTTTTTACAGAACAACACACCGATGTGTGTTGTCAATGTGTTCATACCTTGATTAACACGATAAAAAATGGAATGAGGTTTCAGGATTACGGCGATACTTGCCATGTTCCATATCCTTGAGAGTCGTTGCAACCATTCGTATCAACAGAGCAATATGTTCCCGAAATGCTGCCATTCGTCTGTACTGTTCCTGTAAATGCCAATGGAAGATGGCCGCCATAAGACTGCACAGTGAATTGAACGCTATTTGAGGAGACTGTCCCTGAAAAAGGATTACTTCCCTGCAAAGGCTTGTACACCGCGAAGTAGCCCTGTATGTTTGTGCCGTTTTGTATGATATTTTTGAGTTGCATGTTGGCGATTGTCGGCCCTATTGCATCATTGATTGTGCCAGCATAGAAGCTATGAAGCTGTACTGGAGCAGGTGGTACAGACGTTGGAGCCGAAGTAGGGGTAGCAGTTGGCGCAGTTGTGGGCGTAGGTGAAGGTGCGGTAGTGGGCGTAGGCACAGGTGTATGTGTTGGGGACGCGGTGGGTTGTGATGTCGGTGTTGTGACAACATGTGTTTGCTTAATGGGGGGTACTGTTGTTGATGTTCCAGGACGCATTCCTGGCAAGACGCCTGTCGCAAAGAGGAGTCCCACAAGCAGTACAAGTAATGCAATAAAAGCAAGGAAAAATAATACCCCTGGTCTCCTTCGTCTCTCTTGTCTCTGATAGCGAACTTCAATTTGAGGAGATAGCGTACTATTGTTCACTACCGGAGCGGATGTAACAGGCATGACAGGAGCAGGTGAAGCAATCGGAATGCCGTTTCTTGAAGCTGTGTCAGTAGCAAGAAGAGGACGTGTCGGGTGTTGTTGTCGTATCGCTGTTGCTGGCGTAATGATGGTAGGTGTTGATGTCACATCATTGTTGCCATTATACGATGGAGCGTTTCCTGTAAGGGATGTAGGCTGTAGTGCCTGCCAGAATGCATCGACAGACGCAAATCGCTCATGAATGTTGATTGCCATTGCGCGATGAATAGCAGCGGCGACATGCTGCGGAACGTTGGGAGCGAGTTCGTTGACAGGTTCAAGAGGGTCGTTCTGGCGGCTCCCTATCTGCGTCATACGGTAGAGCGCGTCGGCTGGTACGGTCCCGGTAAGGAGTGCGTAGAAGGTTGCTGCCAGACCATAGATATCTGTCTGCACATTCGTTCCACGCGCATATTGTTCTGGTGCGCCATAGCCAGGAGAGCAGCGTCGAATCGCTGTGGTTGTGCCTTCCTGATCGTACTCTTTCGCAATACCGAAATCGACCAGAACCGATTTATTGTATTCGTCTGGCACAATAATGTTCGCTGGCTTGATATCACGATGAATAATCGGTGGTTGTTGCTGATGCAGGTAGCTGATTGCGCCGACGATGGGAGCCATGATGTCCATGACTATCTGCAATGGAAGTCGCTTCTGTGGTTGTCGCTGGCGCAACTCTTCGAGGTTCGGCCCCTCGATATAGTCCATCAACATGTAGAGGCGATCCCCGTGATTGCTGTTGTCCTCGAATGCGCGATAGACGCGAGGTAGCGCAGGGTAATCGAGCCGTTTCAGTACCTCGCCCTCGAAGGCAAAACGTTGTTTATCCTCTGTATTCGGGTCGCTGACCTCTTTTAGCGCGAATTGATTGACACGCACACGCTGGTCACGGACAAGGTATACAGCTCCAAAGCCACCCTTGCCCAGCAAACCTTCGACAATATACCGTTCTTTTACGACACTTCCGACGGGAAGTATTATTTGTGCGCCTTGCACGTCTTCACCTCAATGCTAGAATCTTGCCCGACCTCGGCACATTGAAGAGAAGACGCGCAATTGTTCAAACGAACTCTTCAATGCTAACGCTGTACGGGTTCTTTCTCTTTGTGGTACTCTTCAAAGACGTTTTTGGTGACATCGCCTTGCACAATCAATCGTGCGCCACGCTGATATGTCAGATAGGCCCATGCCCACTGGAAGAGAACAATGAAGCGGTTACGAAAGCCTATCAGGAAGAAGATGTGAACGGTGAGCCAGAACATCCAGCCGATGAAGCCTGTCAACTTAATTGTGCCTAAGTCGGCGAGGCCAAAGGAGCGTCCTACGGTTGCAAGATTCCCTTTGTTATGATAGTGAAAGGGCTTCATATCGCTCTTTCCTGCAATGCGCTCTCGAATGACGGATGCAGCATACACGCCCTCTTGCATGGCGACAGGTGCGACTCCGGGAAGCGGCTTGCCATCTTGCTGAAGCGTTGCCGTATCTCCGATGACGAACACATTGTCATGCTCAGGAAGCGTCAAGTCTGGTTGCACCTTGACACGCCCTGCTCTATCAACATCGGCATCGAGCCATTGACCAGCAGGTGAGGCGGTGACGCCGGCAGTCCAGATGACGGTTTTCGCTTTGAGCATGTGACCACCGATGACGACTCCTTCATCGCTGATTTGTTCGACGACAGCGTGTGTCATGACCTCAACACCGAGCCGTTCCAGCGCTTTCTGTGCATCACTTGCTAAGTGTTCAGGAAACGCAAGTAAACCTCTTGGGCTGGCCTCAACGAGCAGAATGTGTGCGGATGCCGGGTCAATGTTGCGGAAATCATGTGCAAGTGCTTTGTGAGCAAGTTCGGCGATAGCACCAGCCATCTCAACACCCGTTGGCCCTGCCCCAACAAGCACAAAGGTGAGGAGTGCCTTGCGTTTCTCCGGGTCGGGTTCAATCTCTGCTGCCTCGAATGCAAGGAGTATGCGACGACGGATCGTAGTAGCATCGGTAATGGTCTTGAGGCCGGGTGCGAACTCTTCCCACTCGTCATGACCAAAGTAGGCATGTGTCGCGCCCGTTGCAACAATCAGGTAATCGTAGGGAACACTACGGCCTTCCATTTGCACCTGTTGGGCTTCCATGTCTATGCCTGTCACCTCTGCCAGCATCACTGAGGCGTTATGCTGATGCCTGAGAATGTAGCGTATGGGGGCGGAAATGTCGGCTGGTGAAAGACCTGCTGTTGCCACTTGATAAAGCAACGGTTGAAACAGGTGATGATTGCTACGATCAATAACGGTAATGTCTACAGACGCGTCTGCTAGCGTGCGTGCCGCACGTAGACCACCAAAACCCGCACCTATGATAACTACCTTTGGACGTGCTATGTTCGTCTGCTCTGTTACGGAAGTATCTGTTCTTTTCATACTCTGTGTCTCCGTCTTTTCCTGTCTCGACGAGGAGACTACATCGTTCTACAATGAACGGTTCTTGTTTCTTGTATCATTTGTTATTCAATCATGATAACGTCGAAAAGAAGGGATACATTCCTCAATAATAGCTATTTTTGTTCAAGAAAGGCGAGAAGCGATATTTCTTCCGGGCGTAACCCGTGCAATGCCTCAATAATGGCCTGCTCGTCCTGTTTCACAGCCTGTAGCAACGAGCCATCGAGGTAGGCATCGAGTATTTCAGGATGCACATAGCTTTTACGACATATAGCTGGCGTGTTTCCCAGATGTTGAGCTGCACTCTCGATTGCTCTCACTACATTTTTCTTTGCCTGGGTCTGTGACTCGTACTCACCCAGGTCGAGGAGCGCACAGGTTGCTGACACTGTGCCGGCCCATGTGCGAAAATCTTTTGCCGTAAATTCTTGTCCTGAAATTTGCTGAAGATAGTCGTTGACATCATCTGATGTTACCGTGCGTAGTTCTTTGTCCTCATCAACATATTGAAAGAGTTCGCGTCCGGGCAGGTCTTGAAAGCGTTTGATGATGCGTGCGAGCTGACGGTCTTTGACATCAATGAGATGCTCTTTGCCACTTTTGCCCCGAAAATGAAATTCTACTGTTGAGCCTTCCACATCTACGTGCTTTTCCTGCATGGTTGTCAGGCCGAATGAGCCATTCTCACGCGCATACTCTTCGTTCCCAATACGAATCGAGGTGATATCGAGCAAACGAACAATCGTTGCCAGCACTTTTTCGCGTGGCAACCCGGTACGCTTCAAATCCTGTTCGACATGTTCGCGGATGGTTGGAAGTGCTTCGCCGAATGCAATCATTCTGTCGTATTTCGTTTCATCGCGTATCTCGCGCCATTTGGGGTGATAGCGATATTGTTTGCGTCCCTTTACATCGCGTCCCGTCGCTTGAATGTGACCACGTGGATTAGGACATATCCAGACATTCTTCCAGGCAGGGGGAATACCAATCGAGCGGATACGTTTCAGTACGTCTTCATCATGAATGGGCTTCCCATCGAGACCAATATAGCTAAAATGTTTGCCTGCGCGTTTGCGATGTATACCAGGAGTCGCGTCTGTGACGTAACG
>DAIQNC010000062.1:0-571 GCA_036788655.1 Ktedonobacteraceae bacterium | reverse complement strand
CAGCAGCTTTTGCCGCCTCAACAGGAGCCGCGATCTCTTCTGATTGTGCTTTATTCGCATCGCTCCCTTGCGATATTACTAATGACATACCTCACCCCTCCCTTTGCACGACATATTTTTATAGAGCAAGAGCTTTCTGCTTTTGTCACGTGCGATATTTCCTTTCGGTAACAAGGCTCGGAAGTTCTAAGCTTTTGTATATTTTCTAAGGGATGTTACGTATTAAGAGAGTAAGGTTATATATGCTTTCCCTGATTATTACGAATCACACTTCTTGTTCGCATTGAGCCATCCCATCATTGCCAGCAAGTTGATAATAGAATCACCTTTTTTAGCTATGATAACAAAGTTGTTGAGAGGCATCATACAATGTATGGCTTATGGTTTACTGGCTTTGATGAAGACGTTGTTTTTCATTCTTGTGCGAGAAGTCACGCTCCGTAAGCAAGCAGAGGCTCGAACTAAGGAACTCGCGCAGCGTGAGGCACAACGCCGCATGAACGAGTTTTTGAACGTAGCGAGTCACGAACTCAAGACGCCACTTACCAGTATTAAAGGGAATATTCAGTTA
>DAIQNC010000061.1:3663-11012 GCA_036788655.1 Ktedonobacteraceae bacterium | reverse complement strand
CCAGAGATAACGCCTGGAATAACACCGATAAATCGCTCCGCAGGCGTCGTTGGTTTCGGAAATGCCTTGTTTCCAACAAAGTAACCGAGAACGACGACGAGTGCGAAAATAAGCAACGTTCCCCAGGGGCCAAAAAAACTCGAAGACGATGTGGAGCCTGTACTGGTATTTGATGAACCCGCCAGATAGCCCAGCGTTGACGGTATACGTGCGATAATTTGTCCAATCGTATTGTTCGTCCCTGGGCGAATCAGAACTGCCGCGAGCAAGACAAAGACAAGCGAGACGAGTTCGCGTCGCCATCCTCTAATGAAGCCTATAACGATAAACACGAGTATCGCTACGAAAAAACATTGTTGAGATGAAAATGGCACTGACATTTGTCGGAACACCCCCTGTGACATCAAAGCAACGGTTACTGTGGTGATGCTACTACGTATACGTAAAGTAAATCCGCTCTTGCATCTAATGATACCACAGCTTTTGTGTGACGCATAGAGGCAAGCTGTTAAAAATCAATGCCTCTTTGAGCTAACAATCCCTGTGTCTTGTACGGATGTTTGATTTCATGCATCTCCGTTACAAGATCGGCATAGTCGAGAAGCCCCTGTGGCGCGTCTCGTCCTGTCAGTACAATGTGCATCTGCGGATTACGTGTTTGCAATGTGGTCAATATCTCATCGAGATTGAGCCATTGATAGCGTAGTGGATAGGTAATTTCGTCCATAATGACCACATCGTACTGGTTGCTCTCGATTTTTTCGCGGCACTGTTGCCAGCACTCCTGCGCGAGGGCGCGATCCTGTGCAAGGTTCTCACTCGTCCATGTGAAGCCCTGCCCAAGCGGAATAATCTCGATGCCCATACGTTGTGCGGCACGAATCTCGCCCCATGCGCCCGTTTTCGCCTTGAGAAATTGCAGCATCACAACACGTAAATCGTGGCCCCACGCTCTGAAAAGCAGTCAGAGAGCAGCCGTTGTCTTTCCCTTGCCCTCGCCCGTATATACCATCACCAGCCCCTTACGCTTCGGACGATTGCTGGCGCGTACCTTTGCCAACTGCTCACGAATGCGTGTACGTCCCTCTTCCGTCAATTCCTCAACCTCATCCTCGTTCCCGGTCTCCTGCTCTATAGACTCTATGATGTCAGCTTCCTGGTCGTGCATACTCACCTCGAAAAAGTATTTTTGTTATTATACGCGCAATCCCTGAACCCCTACAGAGGTTGCAGCATTTTTTGTAATTGCAGAACGGTATTCCAGTTTCTTGTAGTCCCAATGGTTTTCAGCTTTTTCTCGATGAGATTGTTGGTGAGTTTCGAGCGACCCATGCCTTCTGAATAATAGATGTACATTTCCTTGCCGAGAATGTGTATTTCTTCGGGACCGACGTATGTTTGTAGCAATGCAGTCTGTGCCGCTTCGTCGGGAGCAGTTGCCAGGAAGACGACAGCAATCCATTTCGGCTCTTTGCTATCGTGAGCCAGAAATGGCGTTTTCTCGATAATTGCGTCTAGCTCATCAAGTGTGCGAACAAGGACTTCCGCGTGAAAGCCGAACCTTTCTTCAAAGCTACTCTCAATCTGTTTGCAGAGGTGTGCCGGGTCGATATCGTCGCTATGAAATACGACGTTGCCGCTCTGAATGTAGGTGGAGATATGTTGCAATCCTAGCGACTCATGAAGTGCCTTGAGGTCAGTCATCTTTACCGCGTGGTGACCACCTACATTGATGCCGCGAAACAATGATACATATGCTGTCATAATCAAGCCTCGTATGAAGTAGTAGCTACAGGGGCAGTCGATTTGCGAACGATAAGCTGTGCTGGCACAACGAGTGGTGATGGCTCGCTCGTACCCTCTATCATGGAAAGGAGCTTTTGTACAGCTCCTCGTCCCATTGCTGCGCGATCCTGCCGTACCGTGGTGAGAGCAGGCGTGATATATTGACAGAATTCAAGATCATCAAAGCCGACCAGCGATATATCGTCTGGAACGCGCCGTCCTTGCTCCGTGAGCGCACGAAGGATGCCGAGTGCCATATAGTCACTTCCAGCAACAATAGCGGTGAAGTCGTGGCGTTCAGCTAGCAGTACCTTCGCCGCCTCGTAAGCTTCATCGATATTCCAGCCCGACTGACGTACAAGACCGACATCGGGCGCGATTCCGGCCTGCGCTAATGCTTGCTGACATCCAAGTAAACGTTCGAGACCCGAAATATCTACGGTAGACCCCATCAGAAAAGCGATACGACGATGACCAAGTGCCAGTAGATGTTCGACGACCTGACGCGCACCATCAATGTTGTCGGATGTGACGTAGGTTGCGTGACTCCCTTGAGCCATTTTGTCAATAAATACGGTTGGAATGGAGGCATGAATCAGGGATTGGATGCGTGCCTCTGATGCATGAAGCATGATGCACCCTGCGATACGGCGTGTCTGTAAACTTCGTACATAGCTTTGTGGAGACTTGCTATGCGGACGAGAGGGAACCATCAAGTCGTAGCCCTGTGAAACTATCTCACGCTCAATGTTCTCTACCACATCTATATAAAAGTACAGAGCCGCTCGACCGAGGTGTGTGAAAGGAAGCTTATCGTCTTCGGGGAAAAAGTTTGTGGCAATCACGCGAGAACGTTGTCGTACCAGGCTCTGAGCTACTACATCAGGCTCATAACCCAATTTCGCTACTGCGTCATGAACACGTGTACGCGCTTCATCGCTGACTCGTGCAGAGCCATTCAATGCACGTGAAACAGTTGCACGTGAGACACCCGCTAATCGAGCTACTTCCTCACTCGTCGCCATACTATACCTCCTGAACACTATGTAAAGGCGTTCATCGTTCTCTTTTAGTATCACATCCAATCTTGTTTCTGTCAAATGAACACGTGTACATTTAGTCTTGACAAGACGTAAATTGCATGGTATTGTTGTCTCAGGTAATGTACACGTGTTCATGATAGAATGCAAGGAGGTATATATTTCATAGCATGTGAAGAGCTATCCACCTGGGAATACTGTTCAACTGCTCATGGTGGTAACGCTTCTTCCGTAAGTATCCCCTCAACCATAAGAACTGATTGAAAACCGAACGAAACCCTTGACAAATGGACAATAGAGGCGAGCCTTTACCACCACTTCAGCACACCCTTTCCTGTCCTTACATAGAGCGACAATCAGTTTAGACGTTCGCGTAGTATTTTTCGCCACCGTGTGCTATCACGAGGAGGTGAATCCTATGAGATAACTATCCCCTTTGAGTGCCAGAGCGTTCTCTAACGCATCCACGGCCTCTTCCTCAACGCTGTGTTTTTCCACTTGATTCAGGGTTCCACACCTTGCTGGTACCCCGGTTTTTTGTACCCTTTTTTGACGCATTAGGAGCGTTATCCGGTTCATCGACCGAAAGGAAAGATTCTATCATGACCATTAATCGTCGAGCATTTATGAAAAGGGCGATGGCTTTAGGACTCAGCGCAACGGGCGCGGCAGCACTCCTTGAAGCCTGTGGCGGCGGATCAACGTCTTCCAGTGGGCCAGTGACAGTGAATCTGTATCACACCATTCCGGCGGCAACCACAACATACTGGCAACAAACGCTGCTTCCCCCGTTCGAGCAGAAGTATCCCAACATGAAACTTGTGACCTATCAGCTTGGTGTCGAGAATGCAGAGGTACTCGATACCAAAATCAAGGCAGGGGGCAGTGCCGCACCAGACCTGGCATGGCTTGATAGCACCTCAACCGGAACGTTTGTTGGGGCTAGTCTGCTGCCAGATGTAGATGGCTGGCTCAACTCGCACTCAGACATTAAGCAGAATATCTTACCTTCGATTCTCAATATCTCCTCGTATCAAGGCAAGGTATGGAGTCTGCCCTGGATGACCAACAACACCGCCATGCAAATCAATCTCGATGCCTTCAATGAGGCAGGCGTTCCCATCCCATCGCAAGACCCTGAGAAGACGTGGACGTGGGATCAGTTCGCCGAGGCGTGCAAGCTGATTTCGCAGAAAACGAAGATGAAGGGCTTCTTGATGAACAACAACGGCCCTGGATGGGATGCATGGCTCTTCAGTGCCTGGATTGGAACCAACGGCGGTTCATTCCTGTCCGACAGCGGCGATCCAGCCTTTAACAGTCCTGCCGGAGTGGAGACGATGACCTTCTTGCAAAATCTGGTCAATAATGGTTACACTGCCTACTCTGCACCGGGTCAGGGCTACGACCCCAGTGGCTGGTATAGCCAGAAAGCCGCGATTATGGCGAACGGACCCTGGAACTTCCCCGATCTCGTCAAGCTCAATACCTTCAAGTTCACGGTTGTCCCCTATCCAGTCAACAAGCAGCCAGCAACGAATCCGGGCGGCGACCAGTTGTTCCTCTTCAACAACAGCCAACAGAAGGTGAACTACGAGTTTGACTACGGGCAATACATGCTCACCGACGACTTCCAGGTAAAATTCAATATCGAGTCGGGCAACCTGCCAGTCACGAAGAGTGCAACGGAAAACGCGACCTATCAGGCCCATCTCAAGCAGTATCCCTATCTGTATGGCTGGGTCAATAGCGTCCCCTACAGCGTTTCACGCTCCAGCCTACCCCAGGCTGCTGATGCCGGGACAGCTTTCGGGCAAAACGCCTGGGATCCAATTATTACGAAGAATGCCAATGTGCAGCAAGCTCTGGCGAAAGCAGCAACAGCGGTATCTGCATTGAAGCAGTAGCAAGATACATCATGATCTCTCAATTCGTAGGGCCACGATTTATCGATTGGCCTCTGTGAGCTAATCGATTGGCCCCTTGCCGTTGAGTGGCCCAATCGATAAATCGTGGCCCTACGAAATTGGGATGCTTATGATACAAGGAGGTTTCCCATGCAAGAGGTGCAGCTTCAGGAAGGGATCAAAGCTTCGACCATACAACCGCAAAGGCGTAGTCTTCTGGTCAACGTGTTCAGGCAGTTGCAGGCATTTTCCTTCACATTGCCTGCTCTCGTGCTACTCGTTATCTTCCTGGTCTATCCCATCGGCTATGTCGTCTATCTCAGCTTTCAGCGTTGGAACTTGCTCGGTACGCCAAAGTTTATCGGCTTGCAGAACTACCACACCATTTTCTTTGTAGACCCGGCCTTCCTGCAATCGATTGGCGTCAGCTTTCTCTTCGTGATACTGGCAGTCCCGACACAGGTTGCGCTAGGATTGTTCATGGCTATCCTGATTGAGGATGATTTCAGGGGACGGACATTCTTCCGTACTGTGTTCTTTATCCCGATGGTCATTTCCTTTGTGGCGGCTGGCATTACCTTTGAGTGGATGTTCTCAACAGGCGCAAATATTGGCCTGTTTCCTCAGTTGCTTGCTAATATCGGCCTCAAGTTCCCTGACTGGCAGCACACCAATGGCTTTGCGGCGATGCTCATGATCGTGCTTATGAACACGTGGAAGTCGGCAGGCTTTTCGATGATTCTCTACCTTGCTGGTCTCCAGTCGATTAGTCCCGAACTTTATGAAGCCTCATCCATTGACGGTGTAAGCAATGGCTGGCAGAAGTTCCGCTACATCTCATGGCCTCTGTTGGCCCCAACGACGACGCTGCTCATTATCACCAACACGATTGGCAGTTTCCAGGCGTTCGTTCCCTTCCTTGTGATGACCAACGGCGGGCCGAGTGGGGCGACAAGCTCGATCATTTTCTATATCTACAACACGTTTGCAACTCGAACTGGCGTTGCATCAGCGGCGGCAACGGTCTTCCTCATCGTTGTCCTGATTATCACAGCCATACAACTCAGCGTGTCTCGTCGTCAGGAATCGGTGTATTAAGGGGTCTGAAAGGAGATTAGCTATGCAGTTACAATACCAGCGACGCGCAAACCGCCCGTTCAAATGGAACCGTGTAATCAAATACGTGTTTCTGAGTATCCTGAGTGTGATATTCCTGTTTCCACTTGCCTGGATGATCGCCACCTCATTGAAAACGAATTCGGAGGTACTTTCCAATCCTACAGCGTTCTTTGCAGCCGTTCCGCAATGGGGGAACTATCCAGCGGTGATTAACGCTTTGAACTACTGGCAAGAAACACTGAATACGCTTATCATGGCACTGGGCGTCACGCTCGGTCAGATTCTCCTATCTGCCCTTGCTGGCTATGCGTTCGCACGCTTGCAGTTTTTCGGGCGTGATGTCCTCTTTCTATTGATTCTGGCAACGCTCATCATCCCCTTTGAAATCTTGTTTGTGCCGCTCTATCTCATGCTTTCTGGCTGGGGAGGTTGGTTGAACACGTTTGCAGCTCTCATTGTCCCCAGTCTGGCAAGCCCATTCTCCATCTTCGTCTTCCGACAGTTCTTCATTACTGTACCGAAGGAGTTGGATGAGGCTGCGACGATTGACGGTGCAGGCTACTACCGTGTCTTCTGGTCGGTGATGCTCCCACTGGCAGCACCCGCAGCCACCACCGTCTTTATTCTGACCTTTCTGGGTGAGTGGTTCAACCTGCTCAAGCCACTAGTCTTTACCTCGTCGCCGAGTTTGTATACGTTGCAACAGGGATTGCAGGTGACGCTCAATAGAGGGGCAGACCTGGTGCCAAATGTGGCAACTTTGATGGCAGGTGTTGTGCTGGCGAGTATCGTGCCTGTCATCATGTTCCTGTTCGGACAGAGGTACTTTGTGAAGAGTGTGGCCTCGACTGGCCTCAAGGGATAAGGGAGCTATCGTCTATGGTGTTCATTCCTGAACAGCATTACCTGTGGGATTTCTGGCTCGTCTCGCCCGATGAGTGGAGGAGCCAGGAATCGCTTTACCACCTGTTCTATCTGCAAGCACCTCGTTCACTGCACGATGCAGAACTGCGTCATGGCATCGCAACCGTAGGACACGCTGTCTCGCACGATTTGCGTCAGTGGGAGCATCGCGGAACCGTGTTGGAGGCAGGTGTTCCTGGCAGTTGGGATGATCGGGCCATCTGGACGGGGAGCGTGACGATACGCGACAACCTGGCTTATATGTTCTATACAGGAACCAACAAGGCCGAAGCACAACCTGTTCAGCGCATCGGACTGGCAGTTTCACGCGACCTTGTGCATTGGGAACGACACAAACACAATCCTGTGCTTGAGGTTGATACGCACTGGTACGAGATATGGAGTACCGGACTCGTGGATACCCATGCGTGGCGTGACCCATATGTGGTGTATGCCTCGGACGAGCAGGTATACTATATGTTCTATGCTGCCCGTGTCAATGAAGGTTCGCACGATGGTCGCGCCGTCATTGGGTTGGCTCGTTCGCCTGACTTGCTCTCCTGGGAGGTACTGCCACCAGTGAGCATTCCAGGCG
>DAIQNC010000061.1:0-3653 GCA_036788655.1 Ktedonobacteraceae bacterium | reverse complement strand
TTCATCGAGATGGAAGTGCCACAGGTCGTGCCAATCAACGGACGGTACTACCTGATTTTCTGTGCGTCTAGACACTCCGCCTCGCACCTTTCACGCCTGTCGTCCTCTCAAGGTAAGGGTTGGTTTGGTACACACTATCTCGTCGCCGATACGCTGACTGGCCCCTATCGCTCGCTTACCGACGAACCACTTGCAGCGGATGCAGCAGGCACATACTATGCGGGCAAACTGGTTTCGGATAGTAAGGGTGTACTGAACTTCATGGCATGGCGGCAGTGGGATGAAGATGGTAACTTCTGCGGTGGTCTCTCAAACCCCGCAGAAGTTCATGTTCTTTCTGATGGTCGCCTATACCTTCATGCACAGCAACTATGGACACCTGTGAGCCGTTGATACAGGTGAACATCTGGTAATGAACACGCATATCTGGTAAAACTAGATGAAGGCAACGAACTCGGCGACCTTCGTAGAGCCACGATTTATCGATTGGCCCAATGCCGGGGCAGAGTCAATCGATAAATCGTGGCTCTACGAAGGTCACCGAGTTCGTTCGTAAAAGTTCATCTATACCAATAGTGTGCATGGAGGAAATATATTGGCGGATATTATCTATGATGCGTCGAGTCAATGTTGGACGTTGCAACTGGAACACTCGACGTACTGTTTTATGCTTCGTGAGAAAGGCACAACCTTACAACATCTCTACTGGGGAGAGCGTATTCCGACAGAGACAGCAAGTGAGATGGCTCGTGCTACTGAGTCGGTACTGGTTCCGTTTGAGTCCTCGATAGGGGTTGCTCATGAAGAGTACGCGCCGTGGGGTGAGATGCGTTTCAAGGAGCCGGGTCTCAAAGTCGAATACGCTGATGGGACACGAACGGTGGAGTGGCTCTTTGAAACGTATGGTATCGAGCAGTCAGAGCAGTCAGGAGCAAGCCAGACGCTGTGGTTGCGCTTTCGTGACCAGTTTTATCCCTTCATCATAACGCTCTATTATCGTATCTATGAGCGTTCCGATGTGCTTGAGCGTTGGGTGCGCTTAGAAAACGCTGGAGGAAGCGGCCCTATCATCATTGAGCAAGCTTTTTCAGCAAACTGGCAACTCCCACATCATGAGCGTTATCGGCTGACGTATCTTCACGGACGCTGGGGGAAAGAGACGCAAGTTACTGAGAATGTGCTGAGTCCAGGGAAGATGGTACTGGAGAGTCGGCGCGGCACGACAAGCCATCAATTCAATCCGTGGCTTGCTCTGGATGCTGATGCGAAGGCAACTGAAGAGTATGGAGTGGTGTGGAGCGTGGCACTGGCATGGAGCGGTTCGTGGAAGATGGTCGTAGAGACGACACCTTACGGACAGCTTCATTGCACTGGCGGATTAAATGATTTCGATTTTCGTTATGTGCTGAATGAAGGCGCACAATTAGACCTGCCAGCATTTGTCGGGCTATTCTCGCACGAAGGATTTGGGGGTGCAAGCCGTCAGTGGCATAATTATGAACGTGAGCATGTCTTCCCGGAAGCTCCCGACGCGGTACGCCCAATTCTGTATAATTCGTGGGAGGCAACCTCATTCGCTGTCAATGAGCGCAATCAGATGGAACTCGTCGAGCAAGCTGCCGCGTTGGGCGTTGAAGTATTCGTGATGGATGATGGCTGGTTTGGCGCACGTAACAATGACAGAGCTGGCCTGGGTGATTGGACGGTCAATCCCGAAAAGTTCCCTCATGGCCTCAACCCATTGATTGCGCGAGTGAATGCACTGGGAATGCGTTTTGGGCTGTGGGTCGAGCCGGAGATGGTGAATGCGGATAGCGACCTGTACCGGAAGCATCCCGACTGGGTGTATCATTTTCGCCATCGCTCACGAACAGAGAGCCGTAACCAGCTTGTCTTGAATCTCGCCCGTGACGATGTGCGGCAGTGGATGTTTGAGACGTTCGATACCCTGCTTTCGCAGCACAACATCGAGTTCATCAAATGGGACTTGAACCGCGCATTCAGCGAACCCGGCTGGCCTGATGAGGAGGGACGCAACCCAGAGCGTGTCTGGCTCGACCATGTACTCAATCTCTATTGGGTGCTTGATGAACTACGACGCAAGCATCCAAATGTCGCGTTCGAGACGTGTTCGGGCGGTGGTGGACGTGTAGACCTCGGCATCCTATCGCGTACCGAGCAGGCGTGGACAAGCGATAACACCGACGCCTTCGACCGCCTGTTTATTCAGGAGGGGTTCAGCTACGCCTATGCGCCACGTGTAATGATGTGCTGGGTCACGGATTGTCCTAACTTTCTGACCGGGCGCACTGTACCCCTCAGCTATCGTTTCCACGTCGCAATGGCTGGCTCGCTCGGCATTGGTGGCGACCTGAACCATTGGACACCGCAGGAGCAAGAGGAGGCACAAAAGTTCATTGCAACCTATAAGCGTATACGCTCAACCATACAGAACGGCTTGCTCTATCGTTTGCGTTCACCACGAACGGGCGGTGTGACGGCATCACAATATTTGGCGCAAGATGGCAATGAGGTTGTGGTCTTTGCATGGGGTCACTCACAGCAATTCGGGGAGACGCATGTGGTGCTGGCATTACGAGGATTGGAAGAGAACGCGCATTATGCAGATGCAGTAAGCGGCATTGAATATAGCGGTGCGTATCTTATGCGTCAAGGTCTGGCTGTGAAACTTGTAGGAGACTTCGATAGCCGTATGATTCATCTGAAGCGCGTGGAATGATGCTTAGGGTGTAGTGATGAACGTTGAGAAATGAGTATGGACATGGGTGATAGTGCTACCAGGGTGTGATAAATCAGACCCCTACACTGTGGTGGTGGCGTTTTTCACATAATGGCAAGCTCGCAGCCACAGTGTAGGGGTCTGATTTATCACACCCTGGTAACCTGACCACGCCCGTTCAGGTTATTTCGTTACGGTTGATCATTACACCCCTTCCCCCACGCACCATCTCGCCCCAACGCGACCATGTACGGGTCTAATTCATTACACCCTTCCCCATGCACCATCTCGCCTCAACGCACCCCTGTACGGGTCATAATTCATTACACCCTGGTAGCAACACCACAAACGTCCACAATCCTTCCTCAATCTTCATCACACCACCATCACAGCCATCAAGCATTTGCAGCTTCCAGTTCACTCATCTCATTCACCACAAATTGTGTGATATCCTGCAATACCTCTTCCGTGAAGCTGAATTTCGCCCCTGCCTCTTCATACAATTCTGGTAGTGTGCGTGTCGCGCCGAGCGAGAGCGCGTGTAGGTACTGCTGCAAGCCTTTCTGTGGGTCTTGCAGATAGTTGCGCCAGACTTGCAGTGCGCCGACGGTGGCAAAGGCGTACTCGATATAATAGAACGGGTCGCTGAAAATGTGGAGTGTGCCGTGCCAGTTACTCGCTAGCGCATCATCAAAGCCGCTCCAATCAACGCCCGGTTCATAGCGTTGCGACAATTCTGCCCATTTCTCGTCTACCTTGTCTATCTGTTGAGCCTCTTCAGGATGCTCATAGAGCCAGTGCTGGAAGGCATCGACACGCACGAGCGAGGGCAGAAACGTCAGCGTATCCTCTAAGTGCTTCATGCGTATCAAGAACTCCTCACGCTCCGTACACAGGTTTGCCTTGTGCAGAT
>DAIQNC010000060.1:5906-11015 GCA_036788655.1 Ktedonobacteraceae bacterium | reverse complement strand
AAGACGTAGAGTGCGATAGGTACGATGTGCTGCAACAATTGTGTATCGTGGAAGTTTGTATCTATGCTTTTCGCAATGCTGAATGGAAGGAGACCAATCAAGTTTCCTAGAAGTGGCAATGTGAATATCAGAATAACGGTACAGACGGCAAGTATCACGAGGCGAATGAGCAGGAGACGACGGATGAGCGAGCCAGCAGAGGCCGCACCGTGCTGTGCAAAGAGACGCGGCACGTAGACCGTAAGAGCATCTTCAAGGCCAAGCGCGACAAGGTAGAGGACGGTATTATAGGCAGTTTGCGAGACCGCGAAGACACCGTATTGCTCTGTCGAAACCTTATGCGTGATGAGCGTTACGAGCAGGAACCACGAGAGAAAAAACCACAGTCCATAGACCTGATTGAGAATATAACTAATGGGCGCACGTTTGAGCAGCCCCTGCGCTCCCGATTCGCCAAGCACCATTTCGGCTTCAAAAGCATCGGGAGCATCAAGCGCGGTGTTGCTCGCAAGTGGTATATGTGCGTCATTCGTAATGGGTGTAACCTGATGAACCTGCTCACGTGGTCCAGCACTCGCAGCTTCTATTGTCTCTGCACTGGTAGGGCTTTGATGATTTTGTCTGGCTCGTACTTCTCTCAACTGGCCGTTCTCCACTATCTTCACTATCGAGCGTTGTTCTGATTCGTTCGCATGTGGAATCAGACGCAAGGGACGTATCGTCGCTTTCGGCATAACTATGCGTATCTCGTCTCACATTATTTTGTGTTCTCTGTAGGGGTGTAATTCATTACGCCCGTCCGCGTGATAGTGTGGCACACAGGCGTAATGAATTATGCCCCTACAAATATAAAAACTCAACGGAGTTATTCCCTCCATTTTACCTCATTTTGAAAAAAAGACGAGCTAACCAACCAATACTTCCTAGTGCCGCGAATAATTCAAGGATACTGACGTTCGCTGCAACGTGGTCGCTTGCTACGAGATAGAAGGCTCCAATACGAAATGTGGCGGCGACAAGAAATACGCCAAGCCCGATCCATGCTGGTAGGGTCGCATAGAGCAAAGCACGTTGCCAGCTTTTAGAAAGCAACCCGATGAGCGTAGGTAGCACGTAGAGCAGAAGCGAGACGAGTGGTGCGATAGCAGGTGGAAACGGCCCATCGAGCGCGGCACTGTCTACAGTGGGTAAAAGATGCGTCCAGAGTTGCGCGGGAACGAGCGCAAGCAGCACTAGCAGTGTCTCCAACACAATCATGCTATAAAGGAGCAGTTCCCAGCGTCGTTCGTGAGCTGTGCGTGCTACTGGTTGCGTGGATTGCTCAGATTGCTCAGGTTCCTGTATTGGCGATGCGCTATTTGTTTGTTGATACATGAACGTGTATTCCTGTTATCTGTAGGGCATAATTCATGAAATTTTACAATCAAAATTTTCGTAGCTCTGTGATTTATCACTTTTGTCCTGTTGTGAACCCATCGATAAATCGTGGTGCTACGAAATGAGCGATTCCGTAAACGCTAGTTATGTTGGTAAAGGTAAAAGCCCCATATCGTATTTCAGCATCAGGATACGACGTACTGAGTCGTCGATGCGTTGCTGGCTAATTTGTCCGCTGTCCATGGCCTGTTTGATGCCTTGAATCATCGTGGCTACATCGCTCGGCGTCGATGCACCCATCAACAGGTCGTCGCCAGCTTCAACGGCGAGTGCTGCCGCCTGCCCTTCATTATAATAGGCAAGAATGCCTTCCATTGTGAGGCTATCTGTGATAATGACACCGTTGAAGCCAAATTCATGACGAAGAACGCCCGTCACGAGATTGTACGAGAGCGACGACGGCTTTGTGCTATCGACGGCCTGTACGATTTCGTGCGTCACCATTACCGTGTGAACGTTGCCCTGAGCGATGAGTGTGCGATAGGGCGACCAGTCGATTTGCTCTAGCTGATCTTTTGAGCGATAGAGATAGGGAACACCACTATGCGGATCAACACCTACATCGCCAAGCCCTGGAAAATGCTTGAGCGTACCAAGCACCTTGCCGCTCTGTTGCAAACCTTGTAAGTACGCTCCTGCCATATGTGTAACTAGCGTGGCATTGTTGCCGAAGGTGCGGTCAACCATCTGCGGATTGTAGACGTTGGTCACATCGACAACAGGTGCGAGATTAAGGTTGATGCCGTAGGATGCGAGGTCTTGTGCATCCTGTATGCCTTCCTGCTTCGCTACATTCGGGTTATTGGTTGCGCCAATGGTCGTAGCGGACGGACGCGACCCATCGAGACTGGCAAGACGGTCAACAACACCGCCTTCCTGGTCAATAGAGATAGCAAGCGGTATCTGGCTATTGTGTTGCATCTGCTGAATGACGCCGTGTAACTGCGTCTTGCTCTTGATATTCTGATTGGTGGCAAAGATGAGAACGGCTCCTACATTATATTGACTTATCATCGTACTCAGGTCTAATGAGTAATCAGGCCCCATAAACTGTACAAGCATCATCTGTCCCAGTTTTTGGTCTAGCGTCATATGTTGTACAAGCGTGTCGATAAATTGCTGTGGCGTAAGGTGATGTATATGGTTTCTATCGGAAGTGCCGTATGTCGATTGCAAATTCTTATTGACGTTTGTTAATAAGCCAGTCTGATTGCTACTACCGCCAAGTACATACGCCCATCCTTGCGGCCCCGTAAAATTGTTCGCACCTGAACTGATAGCGTGAAATACCACAATCAGGAATAAGCCTATGAGAAGCAATACCGTTTGTGCAGTGAGTAAGTGACGTGCTTGTTTAGTATAGCGTGGCTGACCTGTTTTGCTTTGCAATATAGAGAGCGTGGATGATGTTGTAAGAGTAGGGGCAGGTAGTGGGACGCTTCGATACTGTGTAATACGAGTGCTAGCAGGGGATGATTCTGGTAATATGGGTGGTATAGAGGGTACAGGAAGCTTCAATAATGTTGCGTCATCGTCCAGTTGCTTCCCTGCTGTTGGTAAAATATTGGTATCGAGTGATGCAATATGGTTGGCATAGGAGAGAAACGAAGGAATTTCGATGCGTCTGGAACGTAATACTGCCTGCGATAATGCCTCGATGCTCGGCGTTTCTACTGTATCGAGTTGATCCAGAAGCGGTCTGCGTGGAATATGCGGAGCGGAAGTGCGCCCATTCTCATCATTGAGCGTATTGTCCTGTGATTGATGCGGTTCACGAGATGACAGGGGACTAGTCAACGTCATAAGACAACCTTTCAAACAGAGAGCGTAGCATACAAAAAGCAATATATAGATTTTAAGCATACCAGAGACGATGAGAATAATAGGTTAAAGACGAAATAGCATTCCACAAAAACTAATCTCAACAGTGTAAACGTCTATACTCATCTACTTGTAACGCTTCTTCGCCGCATTTTTCTTGCTTCCCCTTTACAAGAGACGGTACACAAGAAAAATAGCGCGTCCAGAACTAGTTTTATGAAATAGGGACATATATTCCAAATTTCAGCAATGTAACCCCCTCAACTGCTTGTTTAGAAAGCGCAAGTACGATATACTATATCCTACCACGTCGGCAGTATAGGGAAGGGGCCGCCAGACATGAGACAAATGCGCCAGATGCACGAGCCGGAGCATCCACAGCAGATGAGACAGGCGACGAGCGTGAACGAGGTACACCAACAACAGAATATAACGATAACAACTGCGGAACAGGTAGCACGACCACTTGTGGCACGTCTCCGCTTCGGCGTTCTTATCGCACTTCTGGCAACCCTGATACTCACATTCGTAGAACTAGGTGTTCTCTGGCTAGTCAACCCGCTTCATGCACTGATAGCTACTCGACTTAGTGGACTGCTTGCACTTCCGTTACACGTTCCGCTCTTACTCACGATTCCGTGCGCCGAATTTGCCATAGTTGTCCTTTTACTTGTGTTCGGCGTTGTGCCACTGGCCCTCGTTTCATATTTGAAAGAAGTAAACGCGGCACAGACATCGTATTATCACTTGTATACGCCGCTTACCGCGATGACCAATATTCGTCGCGTTCCTACGCCTGATCCGCAAGGGACGCCAGTAGCAACAGCACCTGTCCTTGAAGAGCGTATCGCAATTCTCGACCTTGTACAACAGCAGGACACTGACCAGCTTATCCTCGGTGTACCGGGAGCAGGTAAGACGACAGCAATGCGCGTCTATCAATATCTGGTTTCGCAACATCCATTGCAACTTGTGCTACGACGCCAGCGTATTCCGGTCTACGTTCCGATGAAGAATTACAGCCTCTTCTTGAAGACGAATCTTCCACCCGAACAGGCACAAGCCATTGTCCATGCAACGGCCCCGATTGCAGAAGCAGCAGGGGGCCTTATTACAGGCCCACTACAGATGCAAACAACCGGGAATGATACAACCGCGACATCACCAGTGACGATCTTTGATTTTCTGGTAGCAAGCGATTTGCCTGGAATAGAGCATCTACGTCCCTACCTGCAACACATGGCGCAACAAGGGCGTCTGTTGCTGCTCTGCGACGGTCTGAACGAAGTTGATAATAACTATCTTCCTTATGTTAGTCACGAATTAGTCCACCTGATGCGATACACCGAGAATCGTCTGGTGATGACCTGTCGTGAAGTAGACTATCGAGAGCAACCTGACCTGACGCAACTCGTGAACGAGGGACGAGCATCGAGAGCAACGGTCTATCCACTCCAAACCGATCAGATAAACGAGTTTGTCGAGAAGTATGTCGAGCGTCAGGACAACCATTGGAGACATACCGCAGGGCAAATCATTCAGGTTATCGACAAGAGCCGTTTGCGCTATCACTGCACGAACCCCATGATGCTCTTCACACTCATGGGCATCATCGACACTATTGGGGTCGAACGAGGCAAGCAGATAGACACACGTGGGCTGCTATTGAGAGAGTATGTCAAACAGTTGCTTCTACGCGAACGACGCCTTGAACGCTGGCGCAATGTTGCACCCCCGGAAGCCGAAGTGGTGCGTTTCCTGAGTGAAATTGCCTGTGCCGCTCGCTGGACAAATGACCGCAACGCTATTCAATTGCGTGTCGCCTCTGTTTCGGAAGGTGAAAATGGTGTT
>DAIQNC010000060.1:0-5896 GCA_036788655.1 Ktedonobacteraceae bacterium | reverse complement strand
AGTATTGAGGAACTGAGCGATGAGCTACAGGTGTGGCTGGACGAACACCCGGCGCAGAGTCCCTTTGTGCTGGATATCGAGCCATCATCGGAACTATATGATGATATGTTGCTGTTGCTCCAATTCGCCCTCGGCTCTGGTCTCATCGAGATAAGTCCGGGTGGGGTACTCAGTTTTCGTCATGAACTTATCGCCGAATACTTTGTTGCCGAATATTTCTATGACGTTGATAAAAAGCATCGTGCGCTTCCACCGCCGCTTCGTGAAGACTTATTAGAGAATATCGGGCGATGGAGCGAATCTGTGGCTATCTGGGCTGGCTTGCTTGATGACCCACTCTCTCTGGCGGAACGCTTCGGTGAACTGGGACAGCAGAATCTTCCCTATGTCTTGCAAGCTCTGGCTCTAGCTCTTGTGTGTGTTGGTGTGCAGTGGACACCACCACAGGCGGATAAGCAACGCTCGATTGTGTTACCCCTGTCAGTCGCAGACTCACTCGCCGTTGCCGTGCGAAACAGGGCGGCACGTGAAGAACTGGCGCAACTCTTTACACGGTGCGCGGAAGAAGGCGGACAAGAGGTCTATCGTTCGCTCTTGCCACTCATCACCGTACCCGGCGTCGATGAACTCCTTGTGTTACTCGACCAGAGCATTGTCCCTGAATTGTTGTTTACGCATCTTAAAGATACCATCAATGAACCAGGATACGATGAGCAAGCAAAGAGTGTAACCCGCGTGCTGGGACGTTTTGGCGTCATCGTTGTAGGACAGGCGGCGGAACTGAGTCAACCTGACCCTGCTCATTCTGCGCGGCTTCGTGCTGCCGCCATCAATATTCTTGGTTACACCAGAGACTCACACTCCGTCGAGCCGCTTATCGCACGTCTCAGCGATGCCGACCAGCAGCGCATCGTCCCTCGTGCCGTCAATGCATTGATACGCCTTGGCCCCGATATCACGTTGACTCGTCTACTCGAAGAGTTGGAGAATATGCAACAGGGGCAGCTTACCTCGCGCATTCATCAAGTGGTACTCTTCATTTTTGATCGTTTCTTGAACGAGCAAGATGAGCGTCGTCAAGTGAGCATGATGCAATATCAGCGCATTCTGGACGCCGTGATTCCGGTACTGACCGCCAATTATCAGCAAGAGCCAGAAGTGCAACGCATGGCTCTTGCCTTGCTTGTCCAGGTGGGGCAGCAAGATGACGAACCGGATATGAGCGATGCCCGAAATGCACGTGCTCTCGTGGTTGCGGGAACTGGAAAGCAAGAGAATCGTGCTGGTAAGCTTATCGAGGCATTAGCGCGTCACCTTGCGTCACCAGATGATGTGATGGTACGCAACGCCACGCAAACGTTGATCGAGATTGGGAATGCCGCAACACTGCATTTGCTCGCTGTCCTGCATCAATCGCCACCAGAGGTGGTGCAAGTACGCATCCTCGATATCTTCAAGATAGTACGTGACCCACGTGCGTTGGCAACTATGCTCAATATGCTGGATGCCCCATCATCGCTCATTCAGCAACACGTGACGGATGTGCTGCTCGCTTATATGCCAGAGAGTATACCAGGACTCATTGAGCTTGTACTCTATCACGCGAACGAACAGGTCGCTCTCAAGGCGGTGCAACTGCTTGTTGATATTGGTGAACAAAGTGTATTACCCGTCACAGATGCCCTGACAACCATTGTACCAGACCGGACCCGTTTGCTCGTTCAGGTGCTTGAACGTCTCCATGATCCTCGCTCACTTGATGCTTTAATGAATCTACTGAGTCAGCCACAGCTAGAGCCGTTACTCATTATCGCTGTCATTCGTGCGCTGGGACAATTCTCCGATGTGCGTATCGTCTCGGCACTGGTCGAAGTTCTTGCAGATGTGCGTACACAGGTCTATGAAGAGGCCATCAACGCTCTGAGCCAGATGGGAGAGACTGCTCTGCCCGAATTGCTGACTAATCTGGATGAGCCAGAGACGACGACACGAGTACAGCGTATACAACGTGCAATTCTTGGCATGAATCCATTCCCCGGTACATCGCTCATGACGGCGTTGCCTGTGGTCGAAGATGCACAGGCGCAACATATCATGGAAATATTTATCGCGCAGGGACCAGATGCTGCGCTCGTTCTGGTACGAAACCTGTTGACAGGCAACGCACGGGTGAGAGGCTACGTCCAGTATGCGCTTGATACCATGCCGGGAGCTATTGTTGTTCCGGCCTTGCTTGATGTGTTGAACCAGCCGCGTTTCGTGAATATCGTCACGCCGTTGTTGCTTCACTATCCAGATGCCGCGATTTCACCGCTTGTGGAGCTACTTGGTGAGCCGCAACGTGCAGATGCTGCCGCCGCGATACTGCCACAATTCGGGACGCAAATTCTGCGTCCATTGCTCTCCGGCCTGGAAGACTCACGCGATCAGGCGCGTTCACATGCCGAGCGTATTCTCGTCGATCTGGTAGCGCAAGGACAACATGAGCAGGAACAGCAAGCAACGGTGCGTGAAATTGTGCAACTGTTTGCTCCACCTCCACCGCCACGAGCGCACGAGTTTTTATTGGAGACGTTGACCAACGAACTTGCGACTTTCAGTGTACCAATTCTGCTCGACGCGCTTGAAGATGCACACCTGATGAATGATGCTTCCGACGCTCTGGTACGCATGATTTCCAAAGGAGTATACCGCGATTTCATCATTTCAGAATTGTTGGCGTCGTTGCGTGTCGAAGAGCAACGACGTGGAGCAGAGGATGCGCTCATCAAAGCTGGTGCGCCCGTTGTCACGCCTGTAGGAGAGCTTCTAACTGACGAGGACGATGCGGTAGCACGTTCCGCAAAACGTATTCTGAGCAATATTGGTGTGCCTGCGCTTCCGTTTGTCTGGATGGCATTCACCGATAAAAGCACTATCAAGCGACACGACGCAGCCCTTGAAGTGTTTCTGGCTATGCCAACCAGCGTCATCAAGGATGAATTGGTTGCCTTACTCAGGAGCGACAGATCAGAGGATATCGCAATGGCAGTGGCATTGCTCTTCGAGCGTGTCCACGACGAGTCGGTACGCCAGTATGCCGATGATAAGATGGTTCCCGAATTGCTCAATGCGTTACTCAAGAATCCATTCGATGTGAATGACCTGAGCGACCAGCGTATCATGGCTTTGCTGCTGTTGCTTGGTGAGCAGGATGTATTCGATCATTTATTGCAATCCCTTGATGATGAGCCACAGTATCGCAAACAACTGGCATACCTGCTTCTCCAGTTCAGTCCTGCGACGTATCATGACCTTCTTGATACGTTTAACGCCGCCTCGACTTCCCAGGAGTTACGTGCCGACCTTGCGAGTATACTTGGAATGCTTATCGCTCCTACTGAGGTTATTACCTATGCGGAGAGTCTCAACAAGTTTGGTATCTCGGACGCACATGCAACTGCGCTTGATAGCTCTCAACTGGCACTGGCGCAACGCGCCCTCGGTGGTCTACTCGCTGGTGGACACTGGAACGAACAGCGATTGAAGGAGTTACGCACTAATAGTAAAGAGGGAAGCGTCATTCACGAGTTGAGCGGCGTCTTGCTCGGCTATCGCTATGAACCACTAATACAAAATATGAAGGCCGAAGCCGAAAAGGAGAAAGAGCAGAGAAAGATCGAACGTGCCGAGTTCCTGGCTGAGATGACGACGCGACAGAATCGCATCAGTGAGCTAGAAAGTGACCTGGACAAGGTACGTGCTGAACATGGATTGCGCGGCGATGAACTCCAGAAGTCGGCGAAGGAAAAAGATGCATTGAGTAAAGAGAAGGAAACGTTAGCAAAGGAGAAAGATGCACTCAAGAAGGAACTTGAACAGGCCACAAAGGACAAAGATGCTTTAAATATGAGAATTAATAAAATACAGACAGAAAAGCAGCAATTAGAGCAACAGATTAAGCAATTATCCGCATCCATCAAACCCTGATTTATGTATCGTTTTTTCTAATGGAATTTGTAAGTTTGTAATGCGTTGTATTATGAATATCAAATTAAAAAATCTATGGATATAGAACGTTATCAGCGACAGAAGATGCTTGGTAAGGGGCCGATGAGCGTTGTTTGGCTCGCTTATGATGTGCAGACACAGCAACAAGTCGCACTGAAAATCATGACGACAGTGACGACGGATGATAAGCGCAATCAAAAGGCAAGCGAACGATTTATGCGTGAAATCAAAATATCGCAAAGCTTGCAACATCCGAATATTCTACCCGTCATTGACCAGGGCTATATGGAGTATAACGGGCATAGCGTTCCCTATCACGTGACCCCCTTTATGCAAGATGGTTCGCTCGCCGATGTGATCGAGCAGACACCTCCGTGGGAGTCGTGGACGCTGGTACAAACTGCCGATGCCATTTCCCAGGCGGCGGAGAGCCTCGAATATCTACACACGCGCAATCCACATATTGTGCATGAAGATGTGAAACCCGCAAATTTCCTGGTGTATGCCATTGGCAAGCCACATCGCATGTACCATCTCTATCTCTGCGATTTTGGTATCTCGCGCTGGCAGCAACCAAACATGATGGCAAGCGACGTGCTTGGAACACTGGTGTTTATGGCTCCCGAACAGACACAAGGTGAGGTGACACCAGCCTCAGACCAGTATTCGCTGGCATTGATGGCCTGTTTGATGTTAACTGGCAAGCTTCCCATCCAAGGTGCGACAAACGATGAATTGCTCTACGCGCACCTCAACGAACTTCCTCTTGTACCGAGCGAATTGAATCCTGCACGTGTTCGTTCCGAAGCGGTTGATGACATTTTTCTTCGCGCCTTAGACAAAGAGCCTTCTCGTCGCTTCCCTTCAATTACAGCCTTTTCTCACGCATTAGAGCAAGCTATAGCAACCTATGCAGAAGCCGAGTCGAATGCAAAAACGCAGTTTCTCGATCCATCAGGAGTCTCTACGTTACCATTGCTGAACCAGCAGCCTGTCGAACTTGTTGCAGACAACAGCGTTGTCAACGAAGCACTTCGTATAGCCATTATTCCTACAGATTTCGTTGAACACACTGTATTGGATGAGCCATTACCCGAGAAGCCGCAGAAGAAGTCTGTTATTACTCCGATGGCGAGAGCGATACAACGCCCATTGCATATGAACGATGTAGCGCGTCTTACCCTTCCTGCACGTCCAAGATACTTTGAATGGTCAGGTAATGGCAATATGCTTGCCTGTGTACTATATGGTCACGCTCCACTCTATTTTACACATAACGAGTTATTGCGAGGTGGGCAGAGTGGGCAGAGTGGGCAAGCAGGGCAGGTGCTACATCCGATAGCTATAACCAGTGCAACTCAGGCTGGAAATTTGTCCTGGTCTCCTGACAACCGCGTGTTAGCTATTGCAATACGGAACGAGATACGCTTCTGGGATATCGCGTCGAACGTGGAGCTACCGCTAGTCATCTCTGTAAGCGGACGAAGTATCGACGGTATGGACTGGTCGCGGCGCGGACAACTTGCTCTATGGACGGAGAGTACAATTTTGCTCTACTCGCTTACTCCTGCCCTGCTGACTGGTCAACAACCGCCAGTGCCGTTGCGCCTCTCAACCAATGGTGGACGGAGCGGTGGCACTGGTGGCATCGGTATCCTGCGCTGGTCGCCTAATGGCTCACAACTCCTCGCAGGAACAAGCAATGGAAGCATCTACTGCTGGGATGTGCCACAGGATACCTTCTGGCAACCTCTGCACGCCGGACAGAAAGTCAATAGTGTTGCATGGTCGTCGGATGGTTCATGGTTCGCAGCTGCACTTCGCAACAATGAAGTCGTTGCATGGGAAACACGTGGGAGACATCAAGTGACCACATGGAGCAATCTGTCCTCGATGCCACGTTTCC
>DAIQNC010000059.1:10810-11039 GCA_036788655.1 Ktedonobacteraceae bacterium | reverse complement strand
CAGAATGGTGAAGCACCGTTACATATGAGTATCGAAGGTCGCCATGCACTACTGCGCCTATCAGCACTTATAGAGCGATTATCAGACAAGTCGCGTATCTTCGGCGTGTGGTCGCTGCTCGCAGACTATCTTTTTATAGAGACCGCGACTATACGAAATCTGTTATATGAAGGCAACATAGCAGAGCATAAGGCTCAACTCGATGACTATGACGCCCTTTTGCAGCTTG
>DAIQNC010000059.1:8420-10800 GCA_036788655.1 Ktedonobacteraceae bacterium | reverse complement strand
GCGCGAAACACAATCGGTAGCACAACCATCGCTTATCGAGAGAGTAAGGGGCTTTCTGGAATATCTGCGACTCCTGCTCTTACTGCGGCAAGAGGGAACGACGCGACACGAGGAAGATGATGAGCTTGCCAGCGATAGACTGCGTGTCATGACCGTTCACGCCAGCAAGGGATTAGAATTTCCTGTTGTCTATATGCCGGGACTCACCACACAACGTTTCCCATCATCCCCTCGTGCAAATCCCGTTCCACCGCCGTCTGGGATGACAAAACAAGCATCAAAAAACAATGAACAGGAAACTGAGGTGGCAGAAGAGACGGAAGAGACAGAGAAACAGGCACACGAAAGTGGTGAAGCTTGCCTATTCTACGTCGGCGTGACTCGCGCACGAGATGCCCTTGTTCTAAGCTATAGTGACCGTTATGGTAAAAAGAGCTATAAACCATCGCCATATCTCGATGCCTTGCGTGCCGGACTACCCGAAGAGCGTGTTCAACGGCTACAATGGAAGTTCGATGCAGAGGCACAACTTTCGGATGATGAAGATGAAATTCCTATAGCAAGTATCGGGCAAAGCATTACTGAACGATTGAGCGAGGATTTTCTTCGTGTAATGTCCCCTCATACGCTACGTGCAACAGATATCGAAGCATACCATCGCTGTCCACGCCAATATGCTTATAGTCGCCTCTATCGCTTCAATGCTGAACAGAGTGGCTACCAGTTATTTCATCGTGCCACACAACGTGCCATTGAAGAGCTACATCAACAAAGCACGAATGCAGAGATCGATGTACAGGAGTTGTATACGCGGCACTGGCAAGAAGCCGGGGGAGACCAGCTTCCCTTTGCCTCGCTCTATGAGCAACATGCCCAACACGTTCTCACCACCACTCAACGTGCCTTACAAGCGAAGACGCACGAAGCAACGTTGCATCCGCAATATGATGTTGAGATAGCAGGTCGCACGGTGCAGGTCACGATTGACCGCGTAGAGACACCGGAATCGTCGGAGACGCAAGGGTCGCAAGCTAATCACGTGGCTCAAGATTCTGATACTGGCAAAACGAAGCAGTCGAAATCGCAGAAACAACAGGTTTCTCCAACCTCTATTGCATTCAAACGCACTCGTTTTGGGAAGAGCAAAGACAAAGCAGAGGCAGAGATGCGCGACCTGTTCTACACGCTAGCCTATCGCAAACAGTTTCCGGGAGAGAGCGTTAATCTCCAGCACCACAACCTGAGTACAGGAGAGGCAATACCGCTCTCGATGACGCCGAAAAAAGAACAGAGGCTCCAGTCAGAAGCGGAACAGGCGATTCAGGGCCTAGAACGACATGAATATACTGCGAAACCTGCCGAGGCATCGCAGTGTCTCACCTGCCCCTTCTCGTTTATTTGTCCGATATAGACTATTGATGTAGAAGCCATAATTCATCGTACAATGCCTTGTTTTCGGCACAGGTGGCGAACGTCACAGAACCTGCATGTCTCTACTTGTGGCAGGGATACCATGTTCACGTCAAAATTCTTCTGACTAATCTTTTCAACGACATCATCTACGGAGCAAATCGCCTGTTGAATATCCTCTGGTCGATAGGGAATATGCATCAGAGCATCCTCTTGCCGCTCCTCTTGCGTCCAGTACAACGACAGATGTAACGGTGCTTGCTGAATACGTTTTTCCAGTGCATGGGCATAGAGATACAACTGCTGCTTATAGTCTGAAAGGCGTGGAGCGTCATCTTCAAGTCGGGCAAGCGTTTTGAAATCACGAATTTCCCATCCATCATCCTTTTTCATGAGAACATCCAAGTTGCCTGTAAGAACATAGGTTTTTCGCTCCACAGAGATGCTCAATTCGGTTGCCTGAATAGTTTCCAGCGTATCAAAGTTATGATACACATAGCGTAGTACCTGCTCGAACGCCTTCTCCTTTTTAGTATCACTCGCTGGTTGCATACTTGTACAGAGCAGATAGCCATGCACCTTCTCGAAGAGAGCATGAATATTTGCTTCATCAAGGCTTGCTAGCTCACCATCGAGAACCTTGCGATGAATACGCTCTATCGTCTGATGAACAAGCAGACCGAAAAACGCATTTGCCGGACGCGAGGAGACAAAACGATGCTCATACAAGAACTCGTAGCGGCGCGGGCAGGTCATGTAGGTCTGAATATGCGAGGTAAAACCGTAACGAGGTCTGGCAGTTGGCAATTCATCGTCAGGAACAATACGTGTTAACTTCGCCACACTATTTCTCGCCTGTACCCATGCTGGAAGTGTTCTCCATAAAGGCGCAAACGACGTATTCGGTACACGATTTGTGGACAGAATAAGTAAATTTTTCGCACGGGAGAAAGCTACGTAATAAAGGCGT
>DAIQNC010000059.1:6313-8410 GCA_036788655.1 Ktedonobacteraceae bacterium | reverse complement strand
CAACCCCTTCAATCTGATGAGGGGACTCCAGGAAACACGAATGATAAAATTTCCGCAGAATGGCGTCCTTGTTATCGGAAAGCTGCGGCCTCTTATCTAATCGTCCGACAATGACAACAGGAAATTCTAAACCTTTCGCCTGATGAATCGTCATGATTTGTACGTGGTCTTTCGGAGCAGGTTCGTGCTGATTTTCGTCCAGACTATTTTCGTCGAGATAGAGAAAACAGAAAAAACGTTGAAAGAAGTCATTCCGTACAATAGTCAGATTGTCTCGCGTGATAGCGGTATGACGAAAATGCTGCTGAAATGTTTGTAGCATTCTGGAAAAGAGCATCAAATTGTGTCTACGAGCGTCCTCTTTTCGATAGGAATCGAACGGGTCGAGAAACAGAAGGCGATAGAAGTAGTCGGAAAGCGATTGTGTGTGATGACTTCCATGTTCATCAGGGCCATACAGAGCTTTTTCGATAGCATGAAGTTCTCGCTCTAATAGAGGATGCTTCTGACATGCCACAGTCAATAATTGACGACATTCAGAGATATAGTGCAGAAAATCAGAGAATTCCGACGTATGCTTTTCGGCATGAAAGTGTAGAATACGTGTCACACATCCCACCATCAGGCACACTTCGTACTCGTCAAAAAATGTACGCCGACGTACACAATGGTAGGGAATATGCCGGGCCTCGAACGCTTTCATAAACGCTTCGCTGTAATGAAAGCGTACACTACGCAAAAGGAGCGCGACCTGACTGTAATCACTGATACGTCCCTCTTTTTTGAGCGAGTAAATCAATTCAGCTACCTGTTCAGCCTCATCATCAACATCGTTGCCTGTAAGTGTCGCAACCGCTTGATACTCGAAGTATGTTTTGTTGTGTATGGACATCGTAGCCTTATCAGTTCGCAAGGCAACACCTTGAGCATTCGTCCAGTTGAACGTCTCCATCCAGCGATTGCAAGTAGCAATAATTTTCTCATGACAACGATAATTACCCATAAGCTGAATTTGCTTGCAATCAGGAAAGCGTTCTGGGAATTTGAGTATATTGCTAACAGAAGCACCTCGGAAACGATACAACGACTGGTCTTCATCGCCAATTACACAAAGGTTGGCAGGGGTATGTCCAGATGCCAGCAGTGTCACAATTTCCTGCTGAATATAGTTGATATCCTGGTATTCATCGACCAGTACGTACTTGATAGCAGAAGTTATCCTTTTACCTGTGAAAGATTTCATGAGCAAGTTATAAGCGCATTTTTGTAGATGGGCAAAGTCGATGCAATTAGTACGTGTCAATATCGCTTGATATATGTTATATGCGCGAGTGATATGATAGATAAAGTCGTCACCTTTCGCTGTAGATTTCGTCGATCCTATACGACGAGTTGCCTCTACGAGCCTATCATACATAAGTTCATCCACTATTTTATCGAAAAAATAACGCAAATGCTTCGCAATCTCCCATACGGAACCTGCCCAGTGCTGTTGAAAAAAGTTTTCGCTATACTTGCAAATCTCTGGCATATGCTCAAAAATAAACAGTTGTTGCGTAAACTCATCAAGTGTCTCATAATTATTCCCCAGTTCCACACGATGAGGATATTCACTGATAAGCCGTTGGCAAATACTATGAATTGTGCCAACTCGCATTTGCGTTAAATCACCTTTGTAGTTCACACTTTCAGCAATACTGACCAGACGATCCTGTAGTTCACGAGCCGCTTTCTCGGTATAGGTACATAGCACGATTTCTGATGGTTCAGCATCTTTACATAATAGCAAGTTCATTGCCAGTAACGTGATACTGCGTGTCTTACCAGAACCAGGCCCTGCTATGACGCGCAACGGCCCTTGCTTATGCGCGACAATCCCACGTTGCTGTTCATTCAAATTGAGAGCATATGAGCTTTTCAAGAGTTCAGGTGCAATCACTCCACTATACCCCTCACGTATATATAGTATGATTCCCGTACTATACAGGGAGCGTAGCCGAGGGTCAATGTGGATGGGATAAATGTAAGGGAGTGATCATTCGTAGACCCCCGATTTATCGATGGATGCAAGCTACGTGACCCCATCGATAAATACGG
>DAIQNC010000059.1:5014-6303 GCA_036788655.1 Ktedonobacteraceae bacterium | reverse complement strand
AATGGAGGGTCTACGAATGACCAGTTTATTTCGTTAATTCGTATCATCACACCTTACAGACAACAACGGAAACAGAAAAATAACCCGTTACGTGAGTGATACGTATACATAGATAGTACGTATATATATGTAAGGCAGAACACGTACCATTATTCTTACAGAAATTGGTGATTGCTGATGAGTGATACTCCTCTCGCTAGATTGCTCTCGCCCACACCCCGTGCATTTTTACATCGTTCTCTAGTGTACCAGGTAGCAACACAGGGGACGCATCTTCTACGCTCATTTCTACGCTCAACCCGTGTCGCACCAGTGGCATTATTGATAGATGGCGATAATATCGCTTGTGATTTAGTGGGGCCTATCCTGATCGAGGCCGGGAAGTTTGGTGGGGTCGTTATTCGACGTGTCTATGGAAACTGGGCGCAACCGTCGATGCAGCGTTGGAAAGAAGTGAGCCAGTTTTATTCGTTACAGCAGATGCATCATGTAGAGGTCAATGCCTATCAGAAAAACGCTACTGATATCGCACTTGTCATTGATGCAATGGACTTGCTCTACAAAGACCATATCGACCACTTCTGCATCGTTACCAGTGATAGCGACTACACGCCCCTTGCCGAACGATTGCGTTCAGAAGGGTGCTTCGTACTCGGTATTGGCAGAACGACTACATCACCCTCGTTCAGTCGAGCATGTACAACGTTTCTCACCACCGACCAACTGCGTCCACCGATGAGTCAACCGCGTCCCGTTACCACCGCACCCTCGTTGATAGACATAGAACAACCAGGACCAGCCGAACAGACCGTGCAGGTGATTCAATCGTTGCAAGCAACACAGGAAGACGATGATGAGGCATTCCTGGAATCCGAGTCGTTGCCAGAGGTCGAACTTGTTCAATATCGCATCCATCGTACACAGCAGGATCGCGCAATAGCAGCACCTCCTACGTTTTCCCCGGATGCATTTTCCATGCGACCAGATAAAGAGCTGGTCAATTTACTTATCGATTCCTATCGTGCTGCAAAACGCTTCGATACCGATTGGGTGCTGGTAGCGAAACTCGGCCTGGAGATACATAAACGCAAACCCGATTTCAACCCGAACGACTACGGACAGAAAGACCTTTCATCCCTTATTCGTCTATGCGATACTGTCTTCGAGATACGCAAACGTAGCACCGGGCATCCTGAAATAAGAATGCTATAACCATATCAGGCTTGATCAGGAATGAGAACAGATGTAGGGACAGATTCATCACGTCCGTGCATCGATGGATGAACAGG
>DAIQNC010000059.1:0-5004 GCA_036788655.1 Ktedonobacteraceae bacterium | reverse complement strand
ACGATTCCCGATTTAATTCGGTAACCTTCATCATTACGCCCATGTGTTCCTTCGATGATTCGTAATGAGATACCAGGGCGTAATCAATTATGGCCCCTACAGAGTTTGCAGGTATTCTAGTACCGAAGTGGCTTCGCCAGCTTTTGCGTGTGCCATAAGCGGAATACCATGTGGCCCTCGCCAGTTACGTGCATCGGGTATAGTTTCAATAGTGGCCTTAACGATAGATAGATAGCCAAGCATAGCTGCCGCGAAAATATCCATACGTGCGCCGCGCTCAAGTAGGTAGAGCGCGATATCCTTGCGTCCCATGTGTGAAGCGGCTCCAAGCCCTGTCTCCCAGTCGCCGCCACCCCAGTCCCAGGCCGCATTAATGAGTGTCGGTTCCTGCTCTACTAAGTGTTGTACACGTGTCAAATCGCCATGAGCATTACCAACGAATTCCTGTACAAGTTCGGGTGCGAGTGCTGCTGGTCTATCTTCCATACCTGCGCTCCTCTTAAAGCAATGATACATTTGTTCTAACAACAATAACATAAGAAGAGCTACTGTGTCAAGGATTCGAGAATCGTGTAGGGATCGATTATGTATATTGATGAAATAATTCGGCAATTCGTAGAACCCGATTTATCGATGGGTTCACGGTTCTCAAACCCATCGATAAATCGGGTTCTACGAATTCTGGGATTGCTTCTCGTTATCCCCGTACACACCGCGATAGATGGGCGGCAACATGGTGGCGATGGTCTGCATTACGGTCTCGGTCGCATTATCAATGTCCTCGCGTGTCACTTTCTTACCTTTCGGTTTGAACGTCATTGGCTTCCCGTAGGAAATGGTAATGGGCGTACCAAACTTTTTGAGCGCGTTTTCGCTTCCCCAAACGGCAACAGGTATGACGGGTGCGCCTGAACGCAATGCTATCATGCCCAGTCCCGCATGTCCCTTCGCCAGTGTGCGCGTTCTGCTACGTGTTCCTTCCGGGAAAAGCACAAGTACATTGCCTTTTTTGAGTTGCTCTTCGGCGGTTCGCAATGCTTGACGGTCGCCTTCACCACGCTTCACCGGAAACGCCCCCAGAAAGCGCACCAGCCATGCGATACGGCTACTAAAATATTCCTCTTTCGCCATGTACACAACCTTGCCGGGAACATAGGCGGCGACGAGCGGGATATCTGTCCATGAGAGATGATTGGGGGCCAGAATATACGGACCTTTACGCGGTACGTTGTAATGCCCACGAATATGCACACGCGCAACCAGTGCGAAAACGACCATAGCAAACGAACGAAGTATATCGTAAGCAAGGCGTGGTGTCACATACGGGTCATAGAGGTTGACGGATTTCTTCACTGCTGCGACTGGTGTAGAGGGAATAGCTTGCTTTACAGACGGCGTTTGAGGCTTCGCAACACTGTCTGTATCTGACGTATCTTTCACAACCGATGTATCAGGTGTGTCTTTCGTGTTTTTCGCGTCCTGTGTCATTGTATTTTCTCCACGTGACTGTACATATGTATTGATGGTATCGACAACCTGCGGAATACTCATATGGTCAGTGTCAACGACAATAGCATCCGTCGCTGGCTGCATATTCTCGCGGTCACTATTGTCTCTCCGCTCGATATCGAGCATCACATCTTGCAACGATGGAAGTTGCAGTTCATGATGCCCGTTGTTGTGTGCTTCCAGATCGGTGAGCCGACGACGCGCACGCTCTTGAAGGCTTGCAGTCAAATATATTTTGAGTTCGGCATCAGGCAGAACAATTGCACCGATATCGCGCCCCACCATGATGACATGTCCTTGACGCCCCAATGCGCGTTGCCACTCTCGTAGCACGGTTCGTACCTCTGGATGCGTCGCCACAGTTGAGACCCAGCGCGTGACGTCTGCATCTCGAATGGCCCATGTCACATCCTGTCCATCGACGGTCACGGTATATTGCCGCCCGTCCTGCACCTCTGGACGCTGAATGTGAATGACGGCGTGTCGCGCCAGTTCAGCTAACGCGGCCCCATTCGTGAGGTCTAGCTGTTTTTGAAGAGCTAACCACGTGAGCGCACGATACATTGCGCCTGTGTCTACATATAAATAGCCCAGTGTCTGGGCTAGTTGTTCACCGATGGTGCTTTTCCCTGATCCTGCCGGGCCGTCTATGGTAATTCGTCCTGGCATAGGCATAGTGGGCATGGTCTATCTCTATCCTCTCGTGTGGGATTGATGAGCATTGTCAGAAAAGATTATATCATATCAACGATGTTCGCTCCATCTCCGTGAGATATCGCCATTTCCCAACAGGAACGCCTTGGAGCGTGAGAGAACCAACACCAACACGGGTGAGTTGCAGCACAGCATGTCCTACCACCGACAACATACGACGCACCTGTCGTTTGCGTCCCTCATGGAGTGTTATAGCAAGTAGACAATTCTCTCCTACGTGGCGCACAAGTCGTACCTCACTAGGAGCCGTTGTATACAAGTTTCCATCATCCTCTCGGATCGTGACCCCTCGCCTCAGTTGTTGTATCGCAGACGGGGACGGACACCCTTTCACCAATGCTTCATAGTGCTTCTCCGTTGAGTAGCGTGGATGCGTCAGATGCTGGGCAAATTCGCCATCATTCGTCAGAAGCAACAGACCACTGGTATCACTATCAAGCCGCCCGACGGGGTAAACACGCAGACGACGAAGCTCTGGCGGCAGCAGGTCAAGCACAGTTGGACGCCTCTGTGGATCGTGTGCTGTACTTACGTAACCTGCTGGCTTATGCAGTAGCACATAGACATGCTGCGTCTCGCCCTGCACACGTTGACCATCAAGTGTGACCACATCTCGTTCAGGGTCAATGCGCGATCCTTGCGTTGTGATCGCTACACCGTTGACCTGCACACGCCCACTTGCAATCAACTCCTCGGCATGACGACGCGAGGCAATCCCCGCATGTGCCAGAAAACGTGCAAGCCGCTCTCCCTGCGCCTCACCTTCTGTTTTCCGATGTTCACGGTTCTTATTGTTTTCGTCCATATGATATTACAGTTGCTCCCTGCCAGCGACACATGCATCGCAGAGCTTCTCTCGGCACGTTTGCTGATAGATATAATGCAAGCCCTGTTGACTACATGCTCCATGCGGCTCAGTAGTCAATCGAAGTTGTGCCGTCATCATGCGAGTCACACGATTAGAGGCAAGCCCCGGATGCATCTTGTAGATATGGAGTGCCAGTTGCGCCAGTTGCTCATTCCGCTCTATCAGCGCAACCGCTGCCGCAAAAGGCAAGACCACATTGCATAACATGATATCAGCACGTGAAGGGCGTATGCCACGTTCAGATAACCACGCTTGCAATGCCTGTAGCGTCACGTCTCCAGTTCCTGTGTTCTCTTCAAATACGCGACGCAATGAAGTCCATAACGATGTTCCCTGTGCAACCAGTGTTGAAATAACTGCAAGACGTGATGCATCGAGCGGCGAAGGTGATGTCGCACGTCCAAGTGGCTCCGGTAGCTCATGAGACAGCTCTAGCAGGTGCAAAGCAACGCCCCGAAAAAAGGTGCGGTCTCGTCCATAGGCCAGCCCTTCCGCGAGTGCAGGAATCAGACAGAAATGATACTTTCCTTCGGCACAGGCACGAATACCTTCGACAAAGGCATCTCTCTTTTGCTCGAAACGCAAGAGACCAGCACGTTGTAGCAGTTGCTCGCGCTCCACTTCATTGCGTTGGGACATCGCATTGTGGCAAGGATAGACAACCTGCTCCACTTTCTGCTGTATATGTGATGGAGACGAGTATGAGAGTGATGAAGTCGTATCGAACAGCGAACAGACAGGCACGACAGTACCATCCTGACGAATTGTAGGCAGTGGCGTATCGCACAACAAGACGACATGCAACAACACATTATTGTAGCGCGAGTCCGTATGATGCTGATGCGTCACCCAATCACTGGCACGGATATGAAACTCGACATCACCAACGCACCGTTCTGAGCCTTTTCCGTCTGGCGTATCGAATAGCAACACGACATCACGCACATCTGGCCCTGCCGAACTCCCGTGATACCCAGAGAACAGCACACAGCATGTGCCACCATGTGAAAGCGGTAACACAGTATCAGGAGCAAGTGACCACCAGTAGCCTGCGACACGCACTTCATCGTTCAATTGCATAGCACACGCCATTACATTGTTTTGTTGTGTTCGTGGTTTTGTTGATTTTTTAAACTGATAGAGGGCAATTGTAGCGTATCTTCAGCATCAACATCATCCTCGTTCTCGTCCTCTTGATTTTCGTCCACCTGATTATTCACGACGGCATCTTTTTCGCCAATACCTTCACCTGGAGTATTGTGGCTATAGGAAGTCTCTGTTGTTTCAAGAGCATAGTCGGCGGCATCTCGATAGTCTTCATGAGCAAAACGCCCTTGAGTTGCGTGTGCCATCCCTTCGGCGACTTCCGCTTCGGCTTCGGCATTCATCGCGGCACGTCGTGCGCGTTCTTCTGTGACTTGTGCTTCGGCAAGCAATGTACGTGCATGAGAGGCGTCATGTTCGGCTTCGTAGAGCGTCGCTTCTGCCGCATCACCTGATAGCACACCACGCTGTATCGCAACATGCACCCGTTCGAGTATTTTATCTGCCTGTGCTACGAGACGCCGTACCTCGCGTGTACGTGCGCTACTTGCTTGCGCGAACGCTTCGGCCTCGGCAGCGGCGGCAGCAGTAATATCAGCTGCTGTCATTGCCGCGCTCATCTCAATCATCTCCTCTTCCTCGTCGATGCGCTCGACTCGCCCGAGGTCACCGAGGCGTATGAGGCCGATAAGGCGCGGACCCGCACGGCGGGCGGCACCGCCGCCGAACTGCAGGGCAAGACCGCGACGACCGATGGGCCGGTCCGCTACACCGCCCCGTCGATCGTCTTCTCGGTCGACGGGACCGAGCTGGTGGCGGGCGGCTTTCAGCCCGTCGAGGCCTACGACGTGCTGATCGCCAACCTCGAT
>DAIQNC010000058.1:4622-11105 GCA_036788655.1 Ktedonobacteraceae bacterium | reverse complement strand
CGCCCTGTACCTTCTTTAGTATGGCGTTATAGAATAACGCCCCTACACTTAAAGAAAAACAAGTGTCTGCGGTGGCCCCCTGTCCAGGCTCAATATTCAGCACTCTCCCTTTGTCCTGAATACTGGGACGACTCCCCACCCACCGTACACTTGCTCCCAAAAATCTATCCCTTTCCCCACTTCTCCCCACTTCTCCCCACTTCATTGTAACATGACTTACGCCCTTATGAAAAGGGTCTAGCCCACCAATTTTCAAAACTATTGTGGAAAACTTGTGGAAAAACGAAAAAATATGGTGTTGAGACATCAAATTTGTGAAAAATAGCATCATTTTGTATCTCCGTGATGTATTGTGTGACTTTTTTTACAGAATTCCGTCTAATCAAGACGCCTCTACAATATGGAACACATAAAGAGGAAAGGGCAATGAAGCCAGAACAATTTCATGAAGAGGAGAGATAAAACAAGTCGTGACAATTATGACGGAGTACAACAAGAAGTATTCAATGTATAACCCCATCAACACGATGAAAGGGGTGGAATCGGCATATATCGAACAACTTCAGACATACGGAGTCAGGTATACACAACAGTTGTTGGAGCGTGGCAAAACAGTAGAGTTGCGTGAGGAACTGGCACAACAAAGCAATGTTCCCATACAGGTCATTCATGCGCTCGTTGGACGAGCCGACTTAATGCGGTTGCGCGGTGTTGGTGGCGATCTTTCTCTCTTATTACAAGAGGCTGGTATTTTATGCTGCCGCTCATTTCAGGAGCAAGACGCGGAGCGTCTTCACAAACGACTCGCCGAGCTACATATCGGACGACGCATCGCCTATCACGCCCCCTCGAAGGCGCAGGTTCGCTCATGGATGAACGAATCGCAGGAGCTAGCAAAGACATCACCTGAATATCTGTAGGCCGACAGTTCATTGTCGGCATATGGCAAGCGGATAGGTGACAGGGAACATTTGTGAGCGGGGAAAGGGGTGTAATGAATTATGCCTGTACCTTCGATAATTTATTATCCTGAACGTTTTCCTTATTGTAATCTCGCCTCAACGCGAGGATGTACGGGCATAATTCATTACACCCTGTCCACCACCTTGCATGTTCATATTATGATATCAGTGTCCCCATGATGAGATTCTCTATTTGACACCTTCCCTTCTCAGGCCATACAATCAGGCATGAGCAAAAATAGCGTATCTCTTTAGAAGGGCATCGTGTCATGCAACAAGCATCCTCTGAGCAATCACAATCAGCACAATCAACGCAGCAGAAATCACAGCGACCAGTCGAGCCACTTCCAGAAGCACGTGAGGTGGCTCCGCAGGTATGGAAGCTAACTGTCCCAATTCCGTTTCCTCTACGCACTGTCAATATGCACGCGCTTGTTGGGACTGATGGCTGGGTGCTTGTCGATGCTGGCATGGGAACGCCTGATGCACGGGCAGCCTTCAAAGCTGGTCTCGAACGGGCTGGTCTGAGTATCGACAATTTAAAAGCTATTGTGCTGACGCACCATCATCCTGACCATATCGGTCTCTCTGGAGAACTTCACGAGCAGAGTGGCGCGAAGGTCTATATGCATCCCATCGACGAAGAGAGCGTACAGCTTATCTATTCAGGGACGATGCCGGAACGCTTCGGGCGCGTCTCGCATTTTTTCACACAACACGGCTTGCCACCGACCGCGCTCTGGCTCAATAATATGAATCGCCAGGAGGCACGTACCATATTGAGCGTTCCTCCGCACGAAGCATTCACACTTGTTGAGGATGGTGATGTTATCGAACTCGTGGGTGAACGTTACCGCGTCATCTGGGTTCCCGGTCACTCCGATGGGCAAATTTGTCTGTTCCGAGAACGTGATGGCGTCTTCCTTGCCGCAGACCACGTGCTACCACGCATCACGCCCAACATCGGTCTCTACTCTGAAAAAGACCGTCCAAATCCACTTGGTGACTATCTCAGTTCGCTGGAAAAGGTCTCTCATCTCCCGGCAAGTATTGTGCTTCCAGGACATGGCGAACCATTCATCGGACTGAAAGAGCGCACACAGGAGATTACCGAACACCACTATCATCGTGAGAACTCCCTGCTAGAGTTCCTCACGGATGGGCCGCAGAACGCCTATCAACTCACGCAGCGTCTCTTCCATGACCGCCTCAAAAACGATGAGACGAAACGTATGGCGATGGCAGAGGTGCTGGCCCACCTCGAACACATGCGTCTCAATGGACGTGTCACACAACAGCAGACAGACGACGGCTACATTCTTTATGCCCAGAAGTAACCAATTGGGCATAAAGACATGCACATCAAATCGTCTCTCTTTGCCATCTGGCTCGCCTTCTACGGCTTTGTGCTTATCGGCCTGAGTGGTGGTGCAAACGGTATTCTTATACCTAGCCTGAGTGCCTTTTACCACGTCGGCGATGCTGTTATAGGGCTGCTCTTTCTAGTCTCTTCGAGTGGCTACTTTCTTTCTGCATTGAGTAGCAGTCTGTTCATAGAGCGTATCGGACTCCGCTGGTTTCTTGTTGGTGGCTCGCTGGCGGTGCTGCTTGGCTTGCTTCCATTCGGGTTACAGATGCCATTCTGGTTGCTGCTCATAGCGCGTCTGATTGAAGGCTTTGGTGTAGGCATCGTCGAAACTGGCCTCAACGTCTTTATCACGTCGCTCCCTCGCAATACGAGCCTGTTGAATACTCTGCACGCTTTTTATGGTGCTGGTGCGCTACTTGGGCCGCTGGTTGCCAGTGCGATACTTGCGGCTTCATGGGGCTGGCAGAACGTCTACTGGTTACTGGCAGTTTTGGCCTTGCTACTCGTCCCCGGCTTCACCACGCTCTTTCATTCCTCGCACATGCCATCAAACACAGAAAAGCAGGCGGGCAAGGAAAATGTGCTTTTCGCAACGCTCAAGCTTCCCGTTGTCTGGATAGTAACACTCTTTCTGCTCGTCTATGTCGGTCTTGAAGTGAGCCTTGGCAACTGGGCATTTAGCTTTTTAACGACATCTCGTCATCAAGGCACATTGCTAGCTAGCTGGGTCGTCAGCGGCTTCTGGCTAGGATTGACAGTGGGACGTTTTACACTGTATCGCTTGGCGGAACGCATGGGAGTAAGTGCAAGAAAGTTAATGTCTCTCTGTATTATAGGAATAGGCATCAGTCTCGTACTCATCTGGCTGCTTCCATCAAGTATCATAGCGGGAATCGGGTTTTGTCTCGTTGGCCTCTGTTTGGCTCCGATTTATCCAATGACCGTTGCGATTACGCCCACGCTCGTCGATTCTCGCCTCAGTGCGAGCGCAATTGGTATCCTCGTCAGCGTGAGCATTCTTGGTCTTGCTCTCTTTCCGTGGATAGCCGGAATAGCCGCACAGTTTGTGGGTATATGGACGCTCTTGCCCTACACACTTGGCCTTACAGTTGTGTTAATGGGTTTCTGGTATGCCCTTACACGCCACAATCCGCAGGTAAAAGTATGATTTTGTAGGAATTTCCTCATTTTTCCTCAATAAATCGGGCTTTTTCGCTTGTATTTCCGAAAATCACGTGCTATACTCACTACCAGCAGTGAGGTTGTGATGCCGCTTCACAGGCTTTATAATGGCACATCCTGCTCATGGGTTTGTGACGCGACACATGTTTATGTTGTTAAGTAGGAGGATTCTTTACTCATGGCTGAACACGACACCAAACAAGCATCAACGGCATCAACCACATCGAACACCTTTGGACGGCAAGAGTTGATTAAACGCATTGCCAAAGAAGCAAACATGACCCAGAAACAGGCAGCAGACGTACTGGAAGTAACGCTCGATTCTATCCGCGAAGCTCTCCAAAGTGGGAACGAAGTCCGACTGGTAGGCTTCGGCTCCTTCAAAGTACGCACGAGTGCTGCACGCACAGGCGTCAATCCTCGCAATCGAGAGCAGATCGAGATTCCCGCGAAAGACCGTGTGCGCTTTACCCCCGGCAAAGAACTTTCCGACGCGATCTCGAAAAAGTAGTTCCTGAAATTGTCACTCACTGCCAACAAGCACACACGTGACCCATCTCGTAGGGGCGTTATAGAATAACGCCCTGGTATTTATTCTACACGTTTGTTCTTCCAACCAAACATTTGTGTACAGGCAACCAGGGTATTAGGCATAGACAACCAGGGCGTTATTCTATAACGCCCCTACGAGATTCCCAATCTGTATTCGACACCAACACCAACAATTTGCTTAACTTGCCTGTACATTTTCAGAAACCATCCATCCAATCACACCATCGCCAAATACACTATAGCATCCTGTCCCCATTTGAGGTAAAATAAATCATAAAAAGAGACATCACGATGTGTGCAGTGTGGCTTCATCGTATACATGACCGTGCAAAACGGGAAAGCGAGACATAGTGGCTAGATATATTGGTTTTGACATCACCTACTTTGATGTAAGGGGGGCTTATGGCGATTAGTAACGCGACCCTATCAGGCTTTACACGAACACAACTTCTGGATATGCACTACAAAATGGCACTGCTCCGCCGCTTCGAGGAGAAGAGTGCCGAAGAATACACACGCGGTAAGATTGGTGGCTTCATGCACCTGTATATTGGGCAAGAAGCGATTGGCGTGGGCGCAATGACTGCGCTACGCCCTGACGACAAGATTTTGTGCAGTTACCGCGAACATGGACACGCCATCGCAAAGGGTATGGATCCACGCTATGTTATGGCTGAACTCTTCGGCAAGGCGACTGGATGCAGCAAGGGTAAGGGCGGCTCCATGCATATGTGGAGCAACGAGTATGGCATTCTGGGCGGTAACGGCATTGTGGCGGCACAGCTTCCCATTGCCACAGGAGTCGCACTCGCCATGCAATACCAGGGACTCGATACCATTGTTGCCTGTTTCTTCGGTGATGGTGCGGTTGACGAAGGTGCATTCCACGAGGCACTCAACCTCGCCGCACTCTGGAAGCTACCCATTGTCTTCATCTGCGAAAACAATCAATATTCAATGGGTATGGCAGTTGAGAAGGCATGGGCCATCAGTACCCTCATGCCACGCGCCGCTGCCTACGGCATCCCCGGCGACCTGGTTGATGGCATGAACGTGCTTTCGGTCTATGAGGCTGCCAAAAATGCCTACGAACATGCTCGAAGCGGACAGGGGCCGACACTGCTTGAGGTCAAGACCTACCGCTTCCGAGGGCATTCGATGACCGACCCATCCTACTATCGCACACGCGAAGAGGAACACGAGTGGCGCACCACCCGCGACCCCATTGGCATTTTCGAGAAACTCCTGCTCGAAAACCGCATCGCCACACAGCAGGATTTCGACGCCAACGATGAGAAGGCCACGCAGGTCGCCGAAGATGCGGCAGACTACGCCGAGAATAGCCCTGACCCATCGCTCGAAGAACTCTATGCCGATGTGATGGTGGATAATTCTACCGCGCTCGTACACCGCTCGAAATAACATACTATTAACATACTAAGGATTTGTGATTTATGCGTACAATTACGTATCGTGATGCGCTCCGTGAGGCAATCCGCGACGAGATGCGGCGCGACGAGCGTGTATTTATCCTGGGCGAAGATATCGCTGGCTACGGCGGCACATATGCCGTGACGAAGGGACTGATTGAGGAGTTCGGCGATAAGCGTGTGCGTGATACTCCGCTCGCCGAAGAGATTATCACAGGAGCCGCTATCGGTGCGGCCCTCGGTGGTCTCCGTCCCATCCTCGAAATTATGACCATCAACTTTAGTCTGCTGGCGAGCGATATGATTATCAATAACGCCGCCAAGTTCCGCTATATGTTTGGTGGACAACCTGCCGTTCCGCTCGTCATTCGCACACCCGGTGGTGGTGGAGCGCAGCGCGGCGCACAGCACTCACAGATGTTCGAGTCTCTGTATGCACACGTTCCCGGACTCAAGGTTGTGATGCCCGCAACACCTTATGATGCAAAGGGAATGCTCAAATCGGCAGTACGCGACCCCAATCCTGTGCTATTCATCGAACACGAACTTCTCTATAACGTGAAGGGCGAGGTTCCCGATGAAGATGTCGAATACACCGTGCCGCTCAATGAGGCCGATATCAAGCGCGAAGGCCGCGATGTCACTATCATTACCTTCTCGCGTATGCTTCACGTCGTGATGCAAGCCGCCGAAGACCTGGCGAAAGAGGGCATTCAGGCCGAAGTTCTCGACCTGCGAAGCATCCGCCCCATCGACATCGACCTGATTGTGCAATCGGTGCAGAAGACAAATCGTGTGGTCATTGCCGAAGAGGGTTGGAAATACTACGGCACGGGCCAGGGACTCGCCGCCCTCATCTACGAACACGCCTTCGACTACATGGATGCCCCCATCCAGCATGTCACCGGCGCGGATGTTCCCATGCCCTACTCGAAGGTGCTGGAACGTGCCGCCATGCCGAAAAAAGATGATGTCGTGAAGGCCGTCA
>DAIQNC010000058.1:3723-4612 GCA_036788655.1 Ktedonobacteraceae bacterium | reverse complement strand
CCCACCGCTGCCATCCGATAGATAATTATACGATTTGGAATATCTGTAGTCCGGCGATTTATCGCGGACGGATTACGAACCCGTCCATATGATAAGTATAGAACCCGTCCGCGATAAATCGCCGGACTACAGATATTTTAGGCCCGATGTGAGGGAAAATATAGTATGAAAACTGTAGATATGCCCAAGATGGGCGATACCATGGAAGAGGGCAAGATTCTCCGCTGGATTAAGCATGAGGGCGACACCGTGAAGAAAGGTGAACCCGTCGCGGAGGTCGAGACCGACAAGGTGAATATCGAAATCGAATCGTTCACCAGCGGCGTGGTACGCAAAAAACTTGTTTAGGAGGGCGAGTCCGCTCCCATCGGGGCAAATATTGCGCTGGTTGGCACAGCCGATGAGCCACTACCAGGCGATAATGCCAGTTCCTCTTCCCCGGCTGCAACACAGCCAGCCAGCCCTGCCGCCGCGATGAGCAATGTCGGTGTCGAGAAAGCTGATTCAGCACCCAAATCTGTCGCTGTCAATGGCACGACAGGGAATGCAAGCAGTACGATAACCACGACTGCACCTACAGGCCGTATTTTCATCTCGCCTGTTGCACGTCGTCTTGCCGAAGAGCATCAGCTTGACTATACGAAAGTCCAGGGGACAGGCCCCAACGGGCGCATCATCAAGATGGATGTCGAAGCTGTGATTGCGGCACAACCTTCTCCAACCGCCGCGACTGCCTTGCCTTATGCCGAGACCTATGTAGAGCCTCGCCAGGAACCAGTTGCGCCATCGCAACCCATCACTCCTACTGCTCCTGTTACGGAGCCTGTAGCCGCGACAAGTGTTGGCGATACGGTCGAAATTCCGCTCACTGCAATGCGTCGTACCATCG
>DAIQNC010000058.1:0-3713 GCA_036788655.1 Ktedonobacteraceae bacterium | reverse complement strand
TATGCAGACCGCGCCGCACTTCTATGTCACCAGCGTTATCGACACAGGCAAGCTAGCACAGCTACGAAAGCAGATTAACGAGTACGCTGCGAAAGACCCGGCACCGCTCAAAGTCAGCTTCAACGATCTGATTGTTAAAGCGGTTGCACGAACTCTTGCGCGTATGCCGGAAGTGAATGTCTCCTTCGCTGAAGATAGGCTGATTCAGAAAAAGCAGGTCAATGTCGGTGTCGCCGTTGCGCTAGAGCAAGGTTTGATTGTACCTGTCATTCGCAACGCAGACCTGCGTAGTATTCTCGACCTTGCACGTGAGACACGCCGCCTTGCCGAAGCAGCGCGTCAGGGTCGTTTGAAACCAGAGGACTTTAGCGGTGGAACCTTCACCGTCAGCAATCTGGGTATGTACGATGTGGACAGCTTCACCGCCGTCATCAACCCACCGGAATCCGCGATACTCGCTGTTGGCTCCATCACTCCGACACCCGTCGTCGAAGATGGGCAGGTTGTCGTGCGAGACCGCATGAAGGTCACGCTCTCGTCAGATCATCGCGCCATCGACGGAGCCATTGCCGCACGTTTCCTGCAAGAGGTCAAACGTGCGCTAGAGGAACCGTTCGGCATCCTATTATAATTCGTAGCACCCCGATTTATCGATTGGCCTATCATTCTCAAAACCAATCGATAAATCGAGGTGCTACGAATTGCGGAGGAATCGCTCGTGGAAGATTTTATGTATACACAGGTCATCAATGGTGTCACGCTTGCACTTCTGCAAGGCGATATCGTGAAGGTTCATGCCGATGCCATCGTCAATGCCGCCAACTCCTATCTTGGCGGTGGTGGCGGAGTCGATGGAGCTATTCACCGTGCTGGTGGGCCGAGTATCATGGCGGAGACACGTCAAAAGTACAAAAACGGCTGTCCAACGGGAAGTGCCGTCCCCTCAACGGCTGGCAATCTCAACGCGAAATATGTTTTTCACGCCGTTGGCCCCATGTATGATGGACGTGAAGAGGATGCACGTCTCCTCGCCAGTGCCTATCAATCCTGCCTCGACCTTGCCGAGCAATATAAACTTGAAAGTATAGCCTTCCCATCACTTAGCACAGGTGTCTACGGCTACCCAATCGGCGAGGCTGCAAATATCGCGCTGAAAACGGTGATTGCACATCTTCAGAAGCCAACAAGTTTGAAGCAAGTACAATTTGTGCTGTTCGGGCGTAGCGCGTTTGATGAGTTCAAACGAACATTAGAAGCCATTCTGTAAGGTTCATCGTGTATTAAACGGAATGCAATGGTCACAGGCGCACGATGTCGTGCGCCCTTCGCATCAATATCGGTGGCAGGCTAATCCTTTAGCCCCTTTTTCAGTTCGCGCACAAAGACGAAGGCTCCTTCCATCCACGTCATCTTCGGCTCTTGCTTCACTGCCTCGCGTTTCTGTTGCTCACGTTGTTCGCGGATAGCATCGGCAATCTTCGCGGCACGTTGCTCTTCGAGGCGCAATTTATCGTAGGCGGTGCGCTTGACTGGATTGTTCAATACGGCGTAAGCTTCGTTGAGTTGCTTGATGAGCGTATCCTGTGCCTGCTTATTCAAGTCGGGGTGGTACAGGCGCACGAGGCGATGATAGGCACTCTTGATTTGCTCACGTGTCGCGTTCGGTGCGACTTCCAGCCGTTTATAATAGTCCGGGATAATTCTTGTTTCACTCATGGTTTAGAGACCTGTTCCTGTACTGCCAAAACCGCCGCGTGTGACACCCATCGTTTCTACCTCATCCCAGACAACACGCATTATCGGCACAAACATTCCCTGCGAGATACGCTCCCCACGCTGAACACGCGCTGGCTCATCTCGAAAGTTGTAGACCTGCACCATCAGTTCGTCGCCCTCGCCGCAATAGTCCTGGTCGATGATGCCCATGCCATGCGGAATGAGGAGTCCCTTTCGATGTGGTGTGCTACTCCTCATTGCGACTATCAGCATATAACCGGGAGGCGTTTGCACAATCACATTTGCTGGAATGCGTCCCAGTTCGTGCGGCCCTATCTCAGTCTCCACACGGCACAGCAGGTCGAAGGCAACCGAGCCAGTTGTGGCATAGGTCGGCAAAGGTAATGTTGTATCTATACGCTTGATAACCACGTGTAAGGGTTGTTCGTATATACTCATAAGTTACATTGTAAGAAATGGAGGAAAGCCCGTCAAGATTACTAAAGTACGCATATAAAATCATGGAAACAGCTTCAACGAAAACGAAAACAGCACTCTCACTCATTGTCACCATCGCGCTCCTCGTGATTGCACTGGCAGTCGCCATCATATCAGTGTCGATGACGGTAAGTGAAGTTCATCACTTTCAACAGCAACGCTCGCTTGCAACACATAAAGATGTTCGCGCCATTCGACCCTGGATGACACTTACATACATCTCGCGCTTTTATCATGTCCCCGAACCCTATCTCATCGACTCGTTGCATCTTATAGACACGAAGAATGCTGACCGCTTACCCATTCAGACACTCGCGCAACACAATAAACGTACTATTACACAGATGACGAATACGCTGCAAACTGCTATTATTACCTATCATCGTCAACATCCAGAGCATCCGCCAACGCCAACTGTTACCTCTCACCACACAGGGAGTACACAGCATACACGGGGCAAGCCGTCGCGTTCTGGAACACCATCTCCGACTGCGCCTATGCATGTCTCTACAACACATCTTCGCCAACATTCTGTAGTGAGGAGTGTGCAGATTTGAGCGTATTCCTACCAACATTGCTTGTCTGGCTACAAGAGTTTGGCTATCCTGTCCTCTGGCTCTGTGCCTTTGTCTCCGCCTTCGGGTTTCCCATTCCCACGATACTCCTGCTCCTGGCGGCGGGAGCATTCGCAGCCCTTGGCGACTTCAACATCGTCATACTCATCTTCGTTGCCTTCACCGCTTCTGTCTGCGGCGACAATCTGGGTTACTTTGTTGGCAGACGTTTTGGGACTCGTTTTCTGAACTGGTTAGCGCATCGACCTCGCTTTCGTCTCTTTACTCCTCAACGCCTTGAACAGACCCAGGAGTATTTCAACAGGCACGGTGCGTGGGCCATCTTCCTCAGCCGCTTTTTTATTATCGCCCTCGGTGGCATCATCAACCTGCTCGCTGGAAGCGAGCGGTATCATTATCCGCGTTTCCTGCTCTTCGATGTGCTTGGAGAACTGCTCGGCGCGATGATTCCACTCTTCCTCGGCTACCTTTTCAGTGCAAGTTGGGAGGCTATCGGCAATATCATCAGCCTTATCTCACTTCTGGCGTTAAGTCTCCTGATTGCCATATTCCTGCTTGATCGCCTGGCAAAGCTGTTACGGCAACCTGCAAAACAGCGAGTAATGCAAGCAGTTCAAAAAGACCAGAACGAAACAAGATATGTGAAGGAAACACCTGCATCACCTCAACCATCCATAAAGACATCGCCGGACGAATCTCCGTTGTAGAACTATGAAAATACGTATTTTTGCCACTTTCCGTATCGCTCAAACGTATATAAGGAATAGTTAGTTGCATAGAACCTGTTATTTTCCCCTCGATTTTGAGGAATTGCTCAAAAGAACGCCAGGGGGACTAGAAGGAATGCAGAATATACGTTATAATGGGGACATGGAATATTTTTCGGTCTCTCTTTGTTTGTTATCTTAGATAAAAGACGAGCAA
>DAIQNC010000057.1:9609-11108 GCA_036788655.1 Ktedonobacteraceae bacterium | reverse complement strand
GGCTCCGCACGTTCCGTCATCTCCCACAAGGACGACACCACCATCGTGGAGGGCTATGGCTCAAGCGCGGACATCCAGGGCCGCATCCGCCAGATTAAGGCACAGATTGATGAGACGACCAGCGACTACGACCGTGAGAAGCTCCAGGAGCGTCTTGCCAAGCTGTCCGGTGGCGTTGCCCTCATCAAGGTCGGTGCTGGCACAGAGGTTGAGTTGAAGTACCGCAAGACCCGTGTTGAGGATGCGCTGTCCGCAACTCGTGCAGGTGTCGAAGAGGGTATCGTTCCCGGCGGTGGCGTTGCACTCGTCAACGCTATTGATGCACTCAATGGCTTGAATCTGACGGGCGATGCCGCGACAGGTGCAACCATTCTGCGCCGCGCCCTTGAGGAGCCACTACGCCAGTTGGCAGTCAACGGCGGACGCGATGGTTCTGTCATCGTCGATGGTGTACGCCGCGCTCAGAAAGAGCAGGGCGACAACAAGAACATCGGCTACAACGTCCTCACCGATAAGTACCAGGATATGGTTCAGGCCGGTATCGTTGACCCTGCAAAGGTCACACGCTCGGCTCTCCAGAACGCAACCAGCATCGCCGCGATGATCCTCACCACCGAGGCACTCATCACTGACATGCCGGAGAAGGAAAAGGCAGCCGCTCCTGCCATGCCCGAATACTAATCCGTGAATAATCGAGCATAACAACTCGAAAATTTGCAGAGTGTAATGAATGAGACCCGTACACGGTAGTAGCTTACATGAAACCTTCACTGCTACCACCGTGTACGGGTCTCATGATGAACGTAGAGAAATGAGTATGAACATATGTGGATGGGCTACTAGGGTCTGATTCTATCACACCCTAGTAGCCCATCCACACGTGTCTAATTTGTATATTCAAGGTTCACCATTACGTTCAGTACAACAAGGAGAAAACGTTTATGTCTCAACCCGCCTCATCTCTACAAGACCTTCTCATTGCATATACAAAAGGGCCAGACCAACTCGAAGCCGCACTGAATGGACTTTCTGATGCCGAACTCGATAAAAGTGGTCATGTAGTGGCGTGATGTATCACGTGTGTCTACGCACCCAATATGGTACACACACGTGATACATCACGCCACTACACGGTTCCAATGTTATCCCAGGAACTTGAATGATTTGATCATGGGTTGCATGTACTTTTGTACAGCATCGGAGTAATACTGGTTGGGCGACCAGTAGAAGATGTTGTAGAAGTAAGTACCATGTTTGACGGTGATGCTCACCACTGAAAAGGTGGTGGTGTTATTGTCGCTGAACGTAGCAGCTTCTTCACTCCACTGCGTTCCACCAATTGTGGGTTGCGCGTTCGAGGGTTGCATCATTTGCACATTCGTGACGCCGTTAAGATTACTCAAGCTTTGTATCTGCCCGGTATTTACATCGCTCGCAGTCCCTGATGATGCCGGAAGACGCCCCAGGAACATCACGATGCCTAACTGTTGCTGCGGACG
>DAIQNC010000057.1:7442-9599 GCA_036788655.1 Ktedonobacteraceae bacterium | reverse complement strand
TCTCGATCTCCGACAGGATCGCCTCCCAACTCCTGTCGTTGAGCCCGGAGCAGAAGGCCTATCTCCACCACGACGGAGCCATCGGATTGTGGTGCTTGCGGCTCCTCTAGCCATCCATCAGGATACGTGATAAGCGCACCGAGTAACTTCTGACTACTACTGCTCATCGTATCGAACTTTGAAGGAGTGGGAAGCGTCGAAGTTGTCGCGGTTCCGGCAGGTGTTGGAGTTGTTCCTGCATTCGCTGTCGGCTGTGCCGTTGGAACTTGTGAGATAGCGTTTGATTGCTGTGGCAGATGCGCCTGTACCTGTCCATTGAGATAGAGTGAGCCGTATGTAATGCCCGCACCAGCGAGTGGAACAAGAATAATGAAAGCTAATGCGATAAGGATGCCTCGCGCCGATAAGGATGCACGTGTACGCTGCTCACCCTTCGCTCCCCCTGGAATATAAGGAGCAGAGGCTAGTGTACCAGAGGTAGCAGGAGAAGCAATGGATGGATTTACCGGAATCATAGGCGTTGTAGCTGTAGGCCACGCAGGTGCGCCAGAAGGAAGATAGGGCGATGCGCTCTGCATCATAACAGGTGCAGCTACCATTGCTGGCACTGTTGATAACTGAAATGGCACAACAGGCGGTAGCTGTTGCGACGATGATGGTAATGGCGATGATATCGGTGTCATTTGCTGACGTGGCAAGCCACACATGGGACAGTTCTGTGCTGACTCTGGTAGTACAGCACCACATCGGGTACAGTTCATGTCGTTCCCCTATTTTTCTTGCGTCTTTACGAGATGGCAGTCAAACCGTACAATTCCACTTCGTCGCTCTGTAACGACCTTGATTACTTCGAGCGTAATCTGCTCCCCTATTGAATAAGGGATATCCTCTTCGTCCAGGACTCGGCACTCGAAATGACGCTCAGGGTCAACGATGTCTGCAAGGACACAATGGACATAGGAATGTTCCTCGCCCTCGAATATCGTCTTGAGGCCAGGCTCTTTCTCCAGTAATGTTCCCGAACGTGTTATAGCCATAAAAATTTCTATTCCCCAATTCGTATTTCCTCGAAATAATAGAGACAAGGATATATTGGAACTATAAAGAAGTGTACGAGAAATGTCAACCTCTTTATGAGGGAAATTTCCCTACAATACCTCGGCATTGATAATGTTGGGTGGACGTATACCGCGAATATGTGCAACAATATTTTCGCTCGCCATCGTCGCCATCAATGTGCGTGTTTGAAGCGAAGCACTGGCAATATGTGGGACAAGCACCACCTGCTCCATTGTCAGTAGTTCCGGCTCAACATGTGGCTCATGCTCGAATACATCGAGTCCTGCACCTGCAAGCTGTCCATTCTGTAACGCCTGAACCAGTGCTTTCTCATCGACGATAGGCCCACGTGCCGTATTGATAAGCATAGCAGATGGCTTCATCAAGGCAAACTCACGCTCGCTTATCAGATGATGCGTCTCAGGCGTATAGGGAGCGTGTATACTCACAAAATCGGAACGTTGCAGTAGTTCATCAAGCGAGGTATAGATGAGTCCGTACTGCTCCTCTTCCTGTTGAGAAAGCCGTTTGCGGTTATGATACAGCACCGTCATGTCGAAGCCCTGCGCTCGTTTCGCAACAGCCAACCCGATGCGTCCTGCTCCAATGATACCTAACGTCGCAGAATGCACGTCGGTTCCACACAAGAGCAATGGCCCCCAACCCGTATATTTACCAGCACGCATATAGCGTTCGGCCTCTGGAATGCGCCGTGCTACCGCAAGCAATAGGCCAAAGGCGAGGTCCGCACTTGTATCGGTCAACACACCCGGTGTGTTTGTCACCGCGATACCTAGCCGTGTTGCAGCGGCGATATCGGTATTGTTATAGCCAACCGCCATAATAGAAACCTGCTTGAGACCTGGAAGAGCCGATGAACACACCTCTAGCAAGCGTTCATCAATCGTATCAGTCAGTAGGCAAAAGATATAATCGTGTCCAGGAGCGTGTTGCAGTAATTCTTCCGGCGACCAGATACGCCCCCCCTCTTCCATATTCGCATCCACCTCACCAACTGCTTCAAGCAAGGTGTAAGCGGCATCCGGTACTCGTTGCGTCACTAGAATGCGCGGACGTTCTGACATAACACGCCTCTCT
>DAIQNC010000057.1:2588-7432 GCA_036788655.1 Ktedonobacteraceae bacterium | reverse complement strand
ACTTCCTGCGGTTCCGCAATCTGCTCTATTTGCTCAATATTTGATGCAGCATCTACTGGTTCCGGTACACGGAACGGCTTGCCGAAGCGACGTTGTAACAACATTGCCAGAGCGGGCCAGCCATCCTTCCACGGCGCAAGTTTCTTCTCTTTACGCGGTGTATAGCTGATAGGTACTTCGAGAATTGTATAGCCAGATTGAATGATGCACGACGTAATCTCCGGCTCAATCTCGAAACGCCGCCCATTCATCGGCAATGCTCGTGCCACTTCGCCCGGCATCATCTTATAGCACGTTTCCATATCATGAATGGAACAGCCATAGAGCAGATTCGTCAGAGTCGTCAGGAAGCGATTGCCCCAGCGCGTCGTGAATTTCTGTGCCGAAAGGTCACGGTATCCGTACACTGCAACCTTCTCAAGCCCTGATGCACGTCCCTCTTCCCACTTGCGAACCAGAGCAGGCAGGTCTTGCGGGTCATATTCCATATCGGCATCTTGAATTGTGACGATTTCGCCGCTCACCAGACCAAATCCTGTACGTAACCCGACACCTTTCCCCTGATTATGTTCATGCCGCACATAATGATAGCTCTTAAACGGCTCTCGTTGCCGTAACTCTTGTAATATCTCCCATGTACGATCCGTCGAGGCATCATCGACGACAATCACTTCCATATCGAGTGGAACCTGTGATAATAATGTTAATACATTTGAAACTGTTTTTTCTTCGTTATACACTGGAACAACAACCGAAATACGCATGAACCACGTCCTCGTCTTTCTGCGACACATCATAAGATACGCACCATGAACATAAATAAGTTCTGCTTTACTAAACGAACCATTTTCAGAATAGCAACGAAAACGCTACTTCCATATCTGAATCGTTCCATCTGTCAACCCGACGGCAAGCTGCTTCTCATGAAAATGCAGTGCGCTTACCTGCCAGGGATGATACAATTTCTGCAATAACTGCCCACTGCGAATAGACCACAGGTCAATCACGCCCTCGTTGACCTCGCTATCCTCACGCGCCACCGCGACCAGTTGTCCGTCTGGCGAGAGAGCGAGCCGTGAGCTGCTGCCCATAGCACCACTGAGCAGTTCGTTATATGTTCCCGTGAGTGTATCACACAACCGTAGTTTTTGACCAGCATGAACAAATGCCAGAAGTGAGGCATCAGGTGTAATAGCATACGGCGGTGTACTATCGGCACAGCGTCCTACAAGCACTGAGGATGTTATTTGCGTGCGAATTTTGCCGAGCCGCGAACGAGCCGCAAGATTCCAGCGTCGCAAAATCGCCATCTCTTGCTCCTCATCGGAAACGTGAGCGCAAGAAAGCGTCACCAACGATTGTGCATCGCGTGATAGCGCACGTAGACGGATGGCCCAGAAGCTGCGATTGTCGATATCTACCTCAGAACACACCACGGGGTCGCTCAGGCTTTGTGGTGGTGCATCCATAGCATGTGTCACCACATCTGTACCGCGTACACCCCATGCTCTCGGAGAACGCACATCAATTCCAAGCAACGGCAAAGCCAGACGAACGATACGCTGTCCAGTCTCCTCGACACGTAGCACCGTATCAAGCGAATAGTAAGCCGAAACCGCACGTTCCAGCAACGAATACTGCCAGAGACGCTTCCCTGTGTAGCCATCCCAGACATGAAAGCCCAGGCGTCCCCATCCAGCAAGTAAGCTTCCTGCCTCTGAGAAGCGCAGTTCGCGCAAAGATTCAACTGTTGTGGTCGGGTCGGTCTCGAATACCACTGGCGTCCCAATCACATCATCTGCTAGCGACCAGATGGCTCCCTTGCCATCGAGCGAACCAGCCGCAATGGTCATACCCTGCACCGTTGCTACGCTACACAGGGTCGAGACCACACCAAATGATGAGTGTAACATAGGGCCAGCACGAAACGGCCCCTTTGTGCAAAATACGTTCAGACCCGAAAACGCTACATCTTCTGTTGGATCGAACACATGTGGACGCGGATGCAGATTCACACCCATTCGCAGGTCTATCACACCGCCCATCACTGTATCATAACTACGCCGCTTCTCCGGGTCGCCCAGCACCGCATAGGCACGGTTGATGCGTTTCATCTCCGTCGCACCCTCGATACCCGCAACATCAGGATGATAGCGTCGTGCAAGTTGTCGGTAAGCGTGTTTGAGTGTATCACTGGTGGCGTCCCGTGGAACGCCGAGAATAGCATAATAATTTTCAGGTGTATCCATATAACGTTAATTTCTATATGATATGATTCGATATCAGACCGACAATTCATTATCGGCATCTATTCGCCCTTATGTAGTGCCGTGATTCATCACGGCTGTAAGCGACTCGACGTAGACCGCCGCAATCACGAAAATGAACACATGATTCAGGAGACCGAGGTAGGGACAGATTCATCATGTCCCTCTGGCCCGACTAGCTATATTACACGGACGTGATGAATCTGTCCCTACCTCGGTCTCCAAATATTTCGTGAAGGCTCATCATCACGCCACTACATATATATACCACGTTGCAACCACCTCGAATAACTGTTAAAATTTTGTATAGACAAATGTTCTTATTCAGCATATACTAAGCAGCAGAGATTGAATGATTGTACCCATTAAGGAAGAACACAAACATGGCGCAAGACTCGTTTGAAAATGTCATCGCTACTGCAACCGCTTATTTGAGCGATATCGACCCGGTAATGCGTACTACCATTGAGCGCGTTGGGCCATGCACACTCCATCCCGACCCCGATATTTTCGACGCGCTTGTCGATGCGATCATCTCGCAACAAATTTCCGTTAAGGCTGCCGATGCCATTATGGGACGTGTTCGCGCCGCTCTCCCCGATGGCAAGGTGACACCCGAAACGCTCGCTCCCATAGAGTTCGACACGCTCCGCACACTTGGGCTTTCCACGCCCAAAGCAAAATACATACGCAATCTAGTCGAACACGTCACAAGTGGAGAACTGCAATTGGAGCGACTCGGCGAACTGGACGACGAGGAGATTATTCGGCAGTTGACCGCCGTGAAGGGGATTGGACGCTGGACTGCCGAAATGTGCCTCATCTTCACCTTCGGTCGCCCCGATGTGCTACCCGTCGATGATCTGGGATTCCTCGAAGGAGTGCGCGTCGCCTATCAACTCCCTGCGCGTCCGACGCCAAAAGAGATGCGCGAACGTGGCGAACTATGGCGTCCCTTCCGCACCTTCGGCACATGGTACATGTGGGCTGTACGCCGCATTGAGCAACAGAATGAACGCGCTAAAACACGCATCGTTTCGCTGTAATCATATTTGTAGCGCGGCAATTCATTGTCGGCGTTCAGGTGAAAGGAACACGCCGACAATGAATTGTCGCGCTACAAATAGGCCGCTTATTAGTGAAATAACCTTATCACCACTGCGTACACGTTATTGTAAATTCCAGGCAATGAGCCGACAAAAGTGATTGCCGCAGGAATACTCATCGTCGAGAGTAGACGCACGAAGCGTTGTACGGGCCAGACCGGAAAGTTTTTGTCGATAAGGTCGTAGCGTCGCTTGAGTTCGTCGAGCCTGTCCGTGCCGTGCTTGATTTCGGTGGAATCGTCCGCCTGAGTTGGCACATCGTCATCAACTGTATACTGGAACTGGTTGGCGAGCGGTTGCAGCGTCTCATCATGAGCATCCGACATTATCTTATGTGGTAAGAAGAGCCATCCAAACAGTAATGTAGGCACAAGTGAAAGATAGAGAACACCCACAATAATCGCCTCGCCCAGAGAATACGGCGTGAAGTTGCCCGACAGGAACGAGGTGTTCATCACCAGACCTGCAATACCCATCGCTACCAGTAGCCCTGCACTCGTCCACAGAATATCTTCGATGCTTCCCAGGCCACCAGCACCGTCGGGATGCAGAATGTTCAGGTGAAACATGAAATTGCGGAAGAGGACATTCGAGTAGACGAGTGCTGTCAACAAACGCGCCAGCGTCATCACGATACAATACATAATGATATCGTTGTTGAGCGTATTGATAATCTCGAAGCCGAGAGGGGTTGCGTTCGCAGGACTGAGATAAACAACGACAAGTCGATAGATGGTATAGAGAACGATAAAGGCGAGAGCTGCCATCATCCACCACCATTTGTCAACAGCGTTTGTTAGCCACGTGACGAACATGGCGTAATCAGTCGGGCCTTTCGGCTTCTTCAACGGTTCACCTATCACGCCATTATCATGTATCTCGTTGAACAGGCTAGCGATATCGCCTGGCATTCGCAAATACAGAAATATCAGCCAGGGAAATACGACAGCCGATTGGATAGCACTACGCAACACGTACTGAATATCCAGCCGTCCATTGTGAAAGTAAAGCGAGAACAGATAGCCACCACCAAACAATACTGCAACGGTAAGTACACCCATTGCCAGCACAATCGCATATTCATTAAGCGGATTCTTGCCGCTCCTGAGCAGACGCATAAGAGGGTCATGCTGATACAACTTCTCACGCGACACGCGCAGTGGATCATCACCCGTTGGTGAAGTCGGTTGTGCAATTGTGACGGTAACTGCATTCGATATCTTCGATGTACTCAATGGCCCCGTTGGACTTGCCGGACGCAATGCCTCCATGCCTTCCTCCTTGCATAGACAAAGCTATCATCGCCTATAATATCTCTTCTATACCTAGAATGCAAGTATATGTTTGCGGTTGCAGGATGGTGAACAGGGTGTGATGATGAAGGTTGGCATATGAAATTGGACATTCGTGAATGGGCTACCAGGGTGTGATGAATCAGACCCCTACACTGTGGCTCCATCTCATATACGAT
>DAIQNC010000057.1:2154-2578 GCA_036788655.1 Ktedonobacteraceae bacterium | reverse complement strand
AATGATGCACAGTGTAGGGGTCTGATTCATCACACCCTGGTAATCACTCCACTACTGTTCGAGCATCTAGTCCGCATCCGTCTCGACGAGGTACACATTCGTGACGTTGACCTCTACCGCCTCATGCTCCTCACCATGCTTGTGATGCCCATGATGGTGATGATGCTCTGTCCCCTTACATTGCACCGCGTGAATCAATCCACCTTGATTGGACGTTCCTATCACAGATGGTATCGTATTCGCACCGAGACGATCCCACATGAGATTTCCTGTCACTCCTCCATTGGCGATATTTGGCACGCCAATCGCATGTGGCGAAGCAGGATTTCTCATTTGCAACTCCAGCGCACGGGCTGCCAACGCGCTCACAATTGGCGTGGCAAACGATGTACCAATCCAGTACGCCCAACCATGACTATTCGGC
>DAIQNC010000057.1:0-2103 GCA_036788655.1 Ktedonobacteraceae bacterium | reverse complement strand
GATAGTTGAGCGAGGAGTAAAGACCGATAACACCATCGTGTATCTTCACCGTCGTCATGCCCTCACTATTCTTCCCGATGTCCGTATTCACATCTGGCAAGCTGCCACCAAAGGTCGCAACTCCATTTGGGCCGGGGTAGCAACTATAGGTCGTTGGCTTCCCATCAGAACCTACAGCACCCACCGGAATCATACCATGCATCTGCTCAGGCTTGAGGCCATTGTATACAAATTGAGCAGGATAGAGCGCATTGGGGCGGTCTGTTGACATTGGATTATAGCGTTGATCGCCCTCATTGCCAGCCGAGGCCACAAAGACTGCACCCACGTTGATGAGATTCTGAATCACTTTGAGTAAGGCCACTCGTGTCTTGTCAAGTGTATCTGCGTGAATTCCCGCAGTCTTCACATCCATATCATCAGGAATCACCAGACTCAAGTTAATGACGACAGGTTTACCAACTAGATCACCGTCGGGTTTCGTCATACGCTCGTAAATGATGTTCAGTGCAGCAGTAATGGTCTGAACACTGCCAGCGCAGAAATCGTTCAGCACACGATAGGACTCCAGGTTCGCATCCGGCGCAAGGTCGCGGATGATACCCGACACAAACAGCCCATGATCAGGCATACGAAACCCGATTAACCGCCCATAAATGTCCTTTCCTGTCACTGGCTCATCTGGCCCTGGCACATCCGTTCCATCAACGATACGAAAATCGTTTATCGTCATGTTGTTGACGACATCCAGCATCAACAGGTTATGCTCCTCCGTCGCCTCTACCGCACGTGCAAGCTGCATACGCTTCGGCATTGTATCGAGAACAATGATTGTTACGCCATCGCCCGTCATTCTTTGAAGATCATGTGGGATATCCGGTAGTGTGATTGGATATCGACCCGGTGCATCTGCACACGATAGGCTAGCAGGAACTGGAACGGGTGGCGAGAGAGGACAACCACTCGTCTTGTGTCCATCAGGGTCAGGAACGCTCGTTGTTCCACTTAACCATGTTGGGCCAGCTCCTAGAAAAACTACCTCTGCTGAAGAGCCAGTTGCACCATTCATTTGTTTGTTAGCGGAATCATCAAGGCGTTGTGGAGTATTCAGAGTGTTGGTGATCGCAGGAACAACACCACCAGCCATATCCATCAAACGTGGGCCAGGTCGCTGGATTTCGAGAAAACTTACTACCTGTGCTGTGTTTGGAGCAGAAGGCGGTACAAACAGATACGTGAACATGACAGGTTTGTTTGCTGCGTCAGCCTCTTTACCCCCAAAGAATTGCAGCGATACACCTTTGAGGGGTGAATCTTCCGAAGCCGCAATACGTAGCTGCTCGTTGATGGCCTCTACCTGCTGGTGTACTAAACGGCTTACAGTTTCAATTGTGGCCTGTTCGCCTTGCGGTAGGTTTACTTGAAAGGTCAAGGATACGCGGTCTGGTAGCCAGAAGGAGTTGTGCATGTACATGTGCTGACCATTTCCCATGTTGCCAGAACCATTCGTTCCATCTTTACCACCTGTATTGTCCATACTACCCATGTTATTCATGTCGTTCATACTATCCATAGCGTTTCAACTATCTCCTTTAGATAGAACGCTCCTACTCATCTGTAGGGGCCATAATTCATTACGCCCTCGTTTCCCCACTTACCCACGCTCTCCATGTGTCGAGAAGAAAACGCTGCTATAACATGTTTTTGGGGGATGTTTTTTTGTGAATATGCGAGAGATTTTTATTGAATTGGAACGTGTGTGAGTGGAGAACAGGGTGTAATGAATTATGCCCGTACATAGTCGCGTTGATGAGACATTTGCAGTGAGAGAAAGGGGTTCATATGGACATTGACAAATTATTGTAGACATTCGTGGTAGGCTATCAGGGTGTGATAAAATCAGACCCCTACACTGTGGTGGCAATGAGCATTGAAAATGAGCAAAAGACTGTGGTAGGGCTACATGTTTCCATCAGGGAAAACTAACAGACCTGCCACAGTGTAGGGGTCTGATTTTATCACACCCTGGTAGCCTATCCGCATGTGTTCATCGTACTTTATTCATCTTCATCATTACACCCCTTCCCCCCACCCACCAATGTT
>DAIQNC010000056.1:0-11108 GCA_036788655.1 Ktedonobacteraceae bacterium | reverse complement strand
ACCCCCGATTTATCGATGGGTTCACGGTAAACCCACCGATAAATCGGGGGTCTACGAAGCTATTGACGGGAGTGAAAGGGAAATACTATGAAATCGACAAAGCGTGTGCCATGGGTATTGCTGGCACTTCTGGCTCTGGTGGCACTTGTTGTGTCTCTACTGCGGCGACAGGCTGCTATCCTCGAACGAGCGAGCAGTGAAAGTAAGCAACCATCTTCATCTAGCTATCGGCAAACACCCTTCTGGCGTATTTATGATCAGCTTGCGGAACGGCTCGATGCTGCTGTGGGATGGGATAAAGTTCCATTGCCAGTGGGATTACTCATTCTGATTGGCTTACGGAATATCCTGCGGCAACAGAATCTGTATGATACAACACACGAACCTGCCGTCAATCAACCTGCCATTGAGCCGATGCAGGTGCGTTATCTCACGGAACGTACCTCAGACGGCACGCACAACGATCTGAACAATCCAGCTATGGGCATGGCTGGTTCGCGTTTTGGGCGCAACGTTCCCATCGAATATACGTTTCCAGAGCCGAAACCTGCAATCCTCACGCCCAATCCACGTACTGTGAGCCTCGAATTGCTGACACGTGAGAAGTTTTTGCCCGCCACCACGCTTAATATTCTTGCCGCGACATGGATACAATTCATGGTGCGCGACTGGTTCAGTCACGGCACAAGCCCGAAGGGCAATCCGTGGCAAATTGAGCTACACGACGATGATCCGTGGCCCGACCATCCCATGAACATTCTGCGTGTACCGAGTGATCCAACACGCACGTCTGGTTCGAGCAACCTGCCGCCAACCTATATCAATACCGAGACGCACTGGTGGGACGCCTCGCAAATCTATGGAAGCAATAAAGCACAGGAGACGCTACGACGTTGCGGTCAGGATGGTAAATTGCGCATTGGGAGCAATGGCCTGTTGCAACTACCTTCCGACCCGAATCTTAACCCTGCTCTGGTTCCCGGCTGGTGGCTCGGTTTAGAGATGATGGAGACGCTGTTTACGCTGGAACATAATGCTATCTGTGATCGTTTACGTGCGGAATATCCAACATGGTCTGATGATGACATTTTTGCTCGCGCCCGACTTGTCAATGCGGCTTTGATGGCAAAGATTCACACGGTTGAATGGACGCCAGCGATTATCAGTCATCCTACCTCGCAGTTTGCATTAAAGGCGAACTGGTGGGGCATCGAGATGGAGGAACTGAATAAACTCTTTGGTCGTCTGAGCAGCAGTGAGGTTATCAGCGGCATACCTGGCTCGGAGACCGATCACTTTGGTGTGCCATATTGCTTAACCGAAGAGTTCACCATTGTGTATCGGATGCATCCGCTTATTCCCGACGACTACAGCTTCCGCTCAACGGCTAATGATGTGCCTTTACAGAACCTCACATTGGGCGAGATGACAGGGCCTCATGCCGAGGAGGTATTGCAGCGTATCTCGATGACGGACATCTTCTACTCGTTCGGCACGGCACATCCCGGAGCTATTGTGCTGAACAACTATCCGCGTTTCCTACAGAAGTTCGAGCGACCCGATGGATACTTTATGGACTTAGCAGCTACGGATATTCTGCGAACGAGGGAACTGGGTGTGCCGCGCTACAACCAATTCCGTAAACTGCTCCACCTGCCTCCCGCAAGCAGTTTCGAGGAACTGGCTGGCGACCCTGCGCTGGCAGAGAAGATGCGACATGTGTATAACAACGATATTGATCGCGTAGACCTGATTGTTGGCATGTTCGCAGAAAAACGTCCACAGGGGTTTGCCTTTAGCGAGACCGCCTTCCGCATCTTTATCGTGATGGCCTCGCGTCGCCTGAATAGCGACCGCTTCCTGACCAACGACTTCAATGCGAAGGTCTATACACAGGCTGGCATGGACTGGATACGCGACAACACGATGTCAACAGTGCTGTTGCGCCACTATCCGCAATTGCGTTCATCCTTGCGCGGCGTCGATAACGCCTTCACGCCCTGGGTCAAGGCAAATGTATGATGTATTAAATTGCCATGTTGTGACGTGATTTATCACGTCCGTGTGTATGCAAACGGCGTTGTCTCATGTGGTGACGTGATTTATCATGTCCGTCCGTATATGTATGGAACACGGATGTGATAAATCACGTCACAACATGGGGACACGGACGTGCAAATGTATTGTTCGGGAGCGACTGGTATGAATATCATAAAGCGCATTCACGATGTCTTGCTTGCGCTCTTCTATTTTGAGCGTCGCATCGATCCCTATTATCGGGATACTTTTGACAGAATATTCAGGAAACCAGTATCTGTAGTGGTACAGGCTCTTATCAATGTGAGGCGGAAAGACGACCATCTCTGCATCGTTGAAGAGAAGTTGCTCCCCAATGAAACAGAGATTACTGATGCCATCATCAGGCAGATGGCGATGTTCACACATCAACAATATGCACATAGCTTTGCCCTACGTGCTGGCAATACGAAAACGTATGGTGTTGTGAAAGGGGAATTTGAGATTTTACCTGACCTTCCCGACAACTTACATCGAGGCGTATTTAGCCATCCCAGGATATTTCCTGCATGGGTGAGATTCGCTGGCCCTGGCCCTTTAGCACCGCCTGATATGAAGGATAACGGTGTGCTGAGTATCGGAATAAAGCTCATGGGGGTCGAAGGCGAGAAGCTGCTCGATGACGAAAAATGGACGCAAGATTTCACGGGAATCAGTGTGCCAACTTTTACTACCCCTAACATTCAAGAGAATTTGAAATTGCAGAAGCAGGTATATGAGGGAACACCGCTTTTTTATTTTATCAATCCCTTTGACTCGCATATGTTGGATGGCATTATGCAAGGTTTGTACTCGAAGACGCAGACCAGTCCCTTAGAGGTACAGTATTTTAGTTGCGTAGCCTATTTGTTTGGCGACGGACAGGCCATTCATTACTCAATTCAGCCACGTTCTAATGAGAAAACGAAGATACCGAAGAAGCCGTCGGCTAACTATCTCAGAGAAACAATGGTGAAGACACTCAGTACGAAGGAAGTAATCTTCGATTTCAGAATTCAATTCCAGACCGATGCATACAGAATGCCGATTGAGAATGCATCCGTGGAGTGGCCTGAACGTCTATCACCATTTCTACGTGTCGCAACGTTACGTTTGCCTGTGCAGCAATTTGATTCCGAGCAACAACTTACGTTTGCCGAGAACCTGTCATACAATCCGTGGCACTGCATCGCAGAACATCGCCCGTTGGGGAATCAGAATAGAGCGCGGAAAGCTATTTATTACGCATTGTCAGGACTTCGATTGGAGATGAATGGAGAAACGAGAAGAGAGCCAACAGGTGCTGAGGTGTTTGACAGGTAACGAATGCAGGAACTTCGTAGAACTCCGATGTATCGATGGGTTCAAGGCAAACCCATCGATACATCGGAGTTCTACGAAGTTAAGAGATATTTCACAGTTTGTAAATATCGACGCCGCCAAGCCCTGTGCGGAAGGTGAAGTGAATGTTGACGGGCCGTTCGTCATGGGATGCGAGGGCGAAGGCAGGTGGCTCGTCGGGCAAGGTCACTGTCTTGCGTAACTTTTTCTGCATATGCGCCCACTGCTCAGTGCCTGTATGCATCTCGCGTCCACCGAGAATAGAGCCACCGTCAATGGTGAATTGAACGTAGCGCGGCAGGAAAATTTCTATACCGCCATCGCCTGTCTGTATCTCTAGCTTGTACTCACCCGGCTCAATCGGTGCGCTCACAAGGTCTACCTCTACGCCCCCTATGATACTTTTTATCACCCCTTGCTGAAAAAGCATTGTTCCGCTATTAGAGATGGAATATGACTGACCGCCAAATGCTGATAATGGCATGATTACGCGCCTCCTGCTTTCTGATAAAACATATTTTATTGAGCTATTGCTCTGTTCATAGTGTAAGCGATGGGGGTATGAAGCGAACAGTGTATAAAGTCATGACTGGCGTAGGTAAATATGTCTATGTTATGCTCATCGTTTTTGAAAAATGAGCATCACGAATGCCACCTCCGTTTCCATCCCCTGTATAACCTTGAGACGCTGGCGTATCTCATTCGAGAGATGCCAGTAATTAGGCGTCATCATCACAACTTGCTCGGCCTCTTGCTGTGTGAGACGAAGCGTGTAGTTTATTGATGATGTGGTGAGGTGCTTGAAGTAGGGAGCGAACTGCTCCTCAACGTGCTGCGCCTTGTTTTCTTGAATGTTGAGAAGTGGAAGCGTCTCACGCAGTTGGCGCAGGTGTTGTGTTCCGGGTATGACGACAATAACGATGCCATTGGGAACGAGGACACGCGCAAACTCTGCGATGTTGCGTGGTGCGAAGATGTTGAGCAACAGGTGTAGTGAGCTATCCGCGAAGACAAGCCGTTCTTTGAGGTCGGCAACCATAAACTGTATATTTTTGTAGCGACGCGCCGCTATGCGTATCGCCTCCTTCGAGATATCCAGTCCGAAAAAAATAATATTCTTATCGACTCTTTGCTCTTTGAGAAAGGATTGTAGCTGGCCCAGATAGTAGCCTTCACCACATCCTACATCCAGAAGTGTGGCTTCTCCATCTGCATGATGTGGTTGCACTTGTGGAAGAGCGTTGACGACATGGGCGTTGAGCGCGTCGGAGAGTGGACGGTAGAGACCAGCATTAAGAAAACTCCGACGCGCTTGTAGCATTTCTTTTGTGTCACCGACGCTTGTGGAGAGCTTGCGCGTCACCAGATTGACATAGCCCTCCTTTGCAATATCAAAGGTGTGATGTTGCGAGCATTCAAATATTGTATTGTTGCGTTTTAGCGGTGTGTGGCAAATCGGACATGTTAGCATATATTATGTTTTTTTGTAGATGGGCATGGTAAAAAAGAAAGTTGTACCCTCGTCAACCACGCTTTCGAGACCAATTGTACCACCGTGCTGCTCGACGATGAGTTGAGCGATAGAGAGACCTAAGCCGTAGCCTCCCATCTTCGACTGCTGATGATGGTTTGATTGATAGAATCGCTCAAAGACATGCTGCTGATCTTCCAGTGGAATACCGTACCCTTCGTCCACCACAGAGATAAGCACCATATCGTCACTGGAGCGTCTGGCTTTGACGACAATTTCGCGTCCAGGCGGTGTGAATTTGATAGCATTGGCAATCAAGTTGTTGAGTACCTGAATGAGACGCTTGGGATCAACAAACAGTGTGGGTACGCCGTCAGCAATCTCTTGACGTAAGACGACCTCTGCCTTGCCAACCTGGGGCTGTAGGCTACTGATGACCTGTTTCACAAGTGGAAGTAATGATACTTCTTGCTGTCTAATCTGAAACTGACCCAGATCGGAACGTGTCATGAAGAGAATATCTTCGACAATCGAGACGAGTTGTTGCACACCCTGTTGCGTATAGCCCAGGTACATTGCCTGCTCGTTACTCAATGGACCCATATGACCATGTAGGAGCAGGTCGATGAAACCATGGACCGAATTGAGCGGTGTGCGTAGCTCGTGCGAAACCATGGAGACGAAGTTGGAGCGAACCTGATTCGCCACCTTGAGTGCGGAAACATCACGCGCAACAAAGGCTACGAACTTTTCCTGCGAAGTCTCGTGCGTATCTCCCTTGGGGGTAGAAAATGAATGAGGTGGTGAGGATAATGAGGATAGTGAAGATGACTTGTTGCTGTAAAAAGGTGTAACACTCGTTGAGACTTCGCATATATGTTCCGATTGGGTGCCTATAATGAGGTCTTCATAAGGCAAGGGTCGTTCCTGTTGTAATACTCGAACCAGGGGACAACCGGGAGTACCACAAAGCTCCACATGGTTCAGATTCTGGCAGCGCAATATTTCTGTACAGCGTTGCCCACGAGCATCTGTAACCGACCAACCGAGCGCATGAGACGCGGCTGGATTCATATCATATACTCGAAAATGTTGGTCAAGTGCAATAATCGCATCTGGCATTGTTGCTATCATTGCCTGAAAGTCGAGCGAGCCACCTTGCTTGCTCTGCCCTTCCACCTCTTCTTGTCCTGTCCGCTCCGCCTGCTCTACCACCGTCATCTGTTGCTCTTGAACTCTTTTCGTCACCTGTCTACTCGCCTTCTAGCCACCATCTCTGTGCCTGCTACTTGCCTGTAAACTTGTACCCGATGCCACGCATAGAAAGGATGTGACGCGGCTTATTGGCGTCCGGCTCAAGTTTTGTACGCAGACGACGGATGTAGACATCGACAATGTTACTACTATTCTCTTCGTCGTTCCACACCTCTGTCAGCAATTGATCGCGGCTCACGCTCTGTTCGGCGTGACTCATGAGGACACGCAAAACCATCATCTCGGTATGTGTGAGCGTGTACGTCGTGGAGTCGTTAATGACAACTTTGAGGTCTGCTGGAAAGAGTTCAATGCGCCCGACGCGGATACTCGGCATTCCTATCTGGCTGTTGTGCTTGACGCGGCGCATAAGTGCATGGACACGAGCGACCAGTTCCTGTGGATGATAGGGCTTGCAGATGTAATCATCGGCTCCAAGACGGAAGCCTTGCAGCTTCGATTCAACGGTATCCTGGGCAGTCATAAAAATGAGTGGTGTATCATAGCCCTCTTCGCGGAGCTTCGATGAGAACTCGAAGCCATTCAAGTAGGGCATTCGCACGTCGAGTAAGAGCAGGTCTGGCTCACGCTTCTCAATAAGCTGCATAGCGGCACGTGGGTTGTCCGCTGTCTCGACATCGTATCCTTCTTTATCGAGAACAAATTTTACAAGGGCATTCGCAATTGGTTCATCATCAACGACTAAAATGTACACAGTCTCCCCTCCTTCGATCTATAGTGGCGTGATGAATCACGCACGTCTGCATATCCGTATGGCAGACAGGCGTAATGAAACGCGGCAGTGATAAATCACGCCACTACATGGGATGATTCGTAATATGACAATCGTGTGCAGTGCAGAAGCCTATCTCGATGGGGGGGACACATAGAGATAGAGTTCCGCCTGTACATTCAAGTACATCGGCGATACATTGTTGAGCTTACCAACAACATTCTAATACATTTGTCAAGTATTTGTATCAACTATGTACAGAACGGTGTTTTTCGAGGTAAATCATCAGAATAGCAATGTCCGCTGGTGTAACGCCTTCGACACGCGACGCCTGACCCACAGTACGGGGACATGTGCGCGTGAGTTTTTGACGTGCCTCGGTGCGAAGATGCTGTACCAACTGGTAGTCCAGCGATTCTGGTATGCGCATCTCTTCGAGGCGTTGTGTGCGCGAAACCAGTTGTTCCTGTTTTCGCACGTAATTCTCATATTTGACTTGCAGTTCGACCTCCTCTGCCACCTGCTCAAGAAGCGATGGTAGCGGTGAAATGGGATGGCTCGTCGAACCGTCCTGGTCTGCCTGTCCTTCGCTGGTGCGTTGGGCAAGCTGCGCTACCTGATGGTAGCGTACCTCTGGTCGGCGTAGAAGTTCGCGAGCAGTCAGCATCTGACCAAGTGGTGCGATGCCAGCTTCACGCGCATACTCCTCGATGCTTCGAGATGAAGTGAACACGGTTGTGTCCAGTTGTGTCAGTGTGTGTTGAATCTGCTCACGCTTCTGCATTACGATGGCGTAGCGTGTCTCGTCAATCAGACCTAGCCGATAGGCATGGTCGCTCAAACGCAGGTCGGAGCTATCGGGACGTAATAATAGGCGATGTTCGGCACGTGAGGTGTGCAGACGATATGGCTCACTCATCGGGCGTGTCACGAGGTCGTCGATGAGAACGCCGATATAGGCTTCGTGTCGTCCGAGGACAAATGGCTCCTCATGACGCACAAAGAGAGCAGCATTGATACCTGCCATAATGCCCTGTGCGGCGGCTTCCTCATACCCCGACGTGCCATTGATTTGACCCGCCAGGAAGAGTCCGACGACTGGCTTTGTTTGCAGCGTTGGAAACAATTGGTCTGGTGGCACATAGTCGTATTCGACAGCATAGCCAACGCGCATCATCTCGACATGCTCTAATGCCGGAATACTTCTTAGCATAGCGAGTTGCACATCTTCTGGCAGACTTGTATTCATGCCCTGCACGTAGACCTCGCCTGTACGCCATCCCTCTGGCTCCAGAAAAATTTGGTGCGTGCTTTTGTCGGCGAAGCGTACAATCTTGTCTTCAATAGAGGGGCAATAGCGTGGGCCGATGCCCTCGATGACGCCTGTATAGAGAGGTGAGCGATGCAGGTTGTTCCGAATGACTGTGTGTGTACGTTCTGTTGTTCGTACAAGGTAGCAGGGTAATTGTGGTCGCCACCCGTGCAGGTCTTCGTCGGTGACGGGGTAGATAGGATTGGGACGACTTCCAGGAAGTTGCACATCATCGCGTGCCGTGACATCCTGCGAAAAATAGAGTGGGACGCGACTGCCCGGTTGCGGCTCCGTCTTGCTGAAATCAATGGTGTGTGCGTCGATACGCGGCGGTGTGCCTGTTTTGAAACGGCGCACTTCCAGGCCGATAGCACGGAGCGAATCGGAGATACCGAGGGCCGGGCCTTCTCCGGCACGTCCACCCGGTTGTGTTTTCTCACCGACCACAAGGCGACCATTGATAAATGTACCAGTGGTCAAGATGATCGCGTTCGCCTCATACTGCCATCCGCTTGTTGTCACGACGCCTGTAACGACTGTTCGCCCCTGCTCATTGGTCTGACTCAGCAGACGAGCGACGGTTGCCTGTTTCAGTTCCAGATTTTTCTGACCCTCAAGCACAAACTTCATTGCCAGACGATACGCCTGTTTATCACATTGAGCGCGTAACGCTTGCACGGCTGGCCCTTTGCTCGTATTAAGTAGACGCATCTGGATAAAAGTGCGGTCTGTATTGCGTCCAATCTCGCCACCAAGTGCATCAATCTCTTTGATAAGATGACCTTTTGCAGGGCCACCCATCGAAGGATTGCAGGGCATTAACGCGACGCTATCAAGGTTCATCGTGATAAGCAAGGTACGACGACCCATACGTGCGCTTGCCAGTGCCGCTTCACATCCAGCATGGCCTGCGCCTACCACGATCACCTCATATGTTTTTCGTAGAGGAAAGGTTTCCGTATCCTCTGTACTTTCTGTTCGCTCGTTTTGTTGATTCCCCATACAGGCTCGTCCATACCTCGCTCCGGGTACAAGAAGGCTCTACAATAACTATGAAAGAATGTTCATATCTGCATCAGGTCATATTATGCCGTAGATGCTGCTCTTCGTCAACACATTAAGAAAGTATTAGTATTTTTGATTTTTGCCATTTCTTCACAAATCTCCACACAAAAAGTTGAAGAATGCTACTTTTATCAGTATATATAAGAGTAGTAAGCAACAAAGCGATGATGTTTCAACGCATAAAACGGGTTAATTTTGGAATACTATAGTTAGTACGTTTTCAAACGAAAAAAGTAACATATGAATACATTTCCAGTGAATCCCGAAAATGCGGTTGAGATGGCTCGGCTGCTCAATCAGCATGCGTTTTTATCGAATGCGATGGGTGGTGTGCTTGTAGAGTTGAGTGCGGAGAAGAAGGCAAGTATACACGATGTACTTGATCTTGCGTGTGGCCCCGGTGGTCTGGTATTAGAGATAGCGCGTAGCTTGCCTCATATGCAGGCGACGGGTGTAGATATAAGCACGATTATGGTTGCATATGGTAGCACGTCGGCTCAATCACAGAGAGTAAAAAATGCGCATTTTATGGTAATGGATATCTTCAAACCATTGAATTTTCCGAATAACAGTTTTGATCTGGTAAATGGTCGTCTCCTCTCGTCTATTGTCAGGCGGAATGCATGGTCTTCATTGCTCCATGAGACATTTCGTATTTGTCGCTCAGGGGGAATAATGCGGTTGGCGGACTGGGAGCCACATCTATCGAGCAGTCCTGCGCTGAACCAACTGTTTCAGCTTCTGACGCAGGCGTATTATATCAGTGGGCGTGGTTTAAGCACAGATGGAAGGACGATAGCAGTTATTTCACACTTCTCGTCGCTACTGGCAGATGCAGGTTTTCAAAACATTCAGGAGCAGAAGTACACGCTAGATTTTTCCGCCAATACGCCGCTGTACACGGGATTTTATCAAGATGCGTTATCGGGGTTTCAAGTGCTGAAACCCTGGTTCATACATTTATCGCTTATCTCGGAAACGGATTTTCAGCTACTGTATCAACAAATGCTCATCGAGATGTCCGCTGATGATTTTTCCGTCAGTTGTGATGCACTCATTGCATGGGGTGAGAAACCTTAGTGAGTTACTTTCTACTATGCCATCAAGTAACCGTCTATCCTTACAGGTATCTCCTGTGTATATTACCGTTGTGATTGCTTCATTTGATGCGTATACTGATATTCTACCTGCCAGTAAGAAACGGAGAATATCACTATGGAAGAGAAAGAAACTGGGCGTCTGGAAGCATTTAGTGATGGTGTATTTGCTGTTGCTATCACGCTTCTTGTCCTGAATATTAAACTACCTGGATTTGATACGGTCACTCCTCAAGTGTATAGTGATACACTGCTATGGGGGCAACTGGGAAATGAATGGCCGATGCTTGCGGCCTACGCGACGAGTTTTGCAACAATAGGCGTCATGTGGCTGAATCATCACAAACTGTTCACACATATCAAGCATACGAATACCGTACTGATGTTGATCAACCTCTCCCTTCTGCTCATCATCGTTTTTATTCCTGTGCCAACTGCGCTCCTTGCGCCATATCTTCTGCATCCTGATTTTCATGCGGCTGCGATTTTATACAGTGGTACGTCGCTGGTGATGGCGACGTGCTTCAATCTGCTCTGGCGGTATGCCTCGTACCATCATCGACTTCTGGGAAAAAACGTGGATGCTCGCTCCGTTGAGGTTATCAGTCGGCAGTATTTGTTTGGCCCGTTTCTCTACCTCATTATTTTTGGAGTGGCCTGGATCAATACGCTGGCCTGTATTATTCTCAGTTTCATTCTGGCAATTTTCTTTGCATTGCCAGGCCAAGCAGAGGCGAAGGAAGAATAAGCCAACCATGTTGTGTCGTGATGTATCACGGC
>DAIQNC010000055.1:10827-11377 GCA_036788655.1 Ktedonobacteraceae bacterium | reverse complement strand
CCCGATTTATCGATGGGGACCGGACACCGTGACCCCATCGATAAATCGGGGGTCTACGAAGCTGTCAATCTTGATCGTAAGAATTCATTATCATCCGATATCTACTGGCACTCCGCCTTTTTGAGCGGATTCGATGGCGGCAAACATCAGTTTGAGCGTTGGGATGTTGTTGCGACCAGAGGTTTCAGGCTCTGTTCCCGTATCGATTGCCTGGACAAAAGCGTTCAGGCTCCCTGCTCTATCGGTAGCAGGTAACGGTGAAAGTTTCACCTGTTGTGGCTCTTCGCCGCGCAAATGGACTGTTGCCTGTTCGGGTATTTCTCCTCGCCCGGTCCAGGTGAGGATGCCTTTTTCGCCTTCCATGCTCCATTCACCTGCCCAGTCTGTTTGCGGGGCGGTACTCGTCCAGCTTCCTCGATAGTTGACGACGGTTCCACCGTCGAAAAAGATCGTCATGACGCCCGTTGATGGTTCGACATATTTGCTCCACGGAGTGTTCCATGTTGAACATTGAATGCGCAGTGGCTCTTGATTTAGCACCATTCGCATC
>DAIQNC010000055.1:970-10817 GCA_036788655.1 Ktedonobacteraceae bacterium | reverse complement strand
ATATCGACGAGTAGAGGTTCCCAGATATGGTAGTGTCGATTCGCCTCTGCTGGTTGGATATTATCATAGCGACGAAAATCTATATTAACGACGCCGAGACGTCCTATTGTCTGATTGTGAATAAGCTCCGTGACGGCGCGTACAACCGGAAAGAAACGATAGTTTTGACTGACCATCAGGATTTTTCCCTGCTGTTGTGCCAGCGAAACGAGCATTTCTGCATCGGCAACCGAGGGAGCAAATGGTTTCTCTATCAAGACGTGTTTGCTTGCTCGCAGGGCAGTTTCCGCGCTTGGAACATGCCCAGGGAGACTTGCCGTAATCAAGACTGCATCGGCTTCGACGCTTTTGAGTGCGTTCTCGAAAGAGGTAAAGCAACGGGCTTCGGGTAGTTCTAAACGTTGTTGAGCCTGTTGTAACGTTGGTGCGTCAATCTCTACCCATGCGACTGTTTCGACATTGGGATTGGGTGCGACAATATTTTTTGCCCAACTTTGTCCCCAGTTTCCCAATCCAACCTGAATGATACGTAATGGTGTTTGTCGTGACATGCTTCTCATAAAACTCTTCCCAGGACTGACTATCAGTGGTATACTTTCGTCTAAACACTATATCACGCTGAACACCGTTGTAAGAAACAGATACAATAATAATGAGTCTTGTGCCGAGAGAAATTGTAAGGAAATCCTGCGAATGAACATAAATCAGAATATACGGAAGTTGGTTATCATCTTTGTCGCATTTTTTATGGCATTGAGTGCTGGCCTTGTCTACTGGCAGGGGGTGGTAGCCCAGGCAGTGATGGCGAATCCACATAATAGCCGTCCCTGTTTGACCAGCAATGCACCCATTCGTGGCAGAATTTATGACCGTAATGGTGTTTTGCTGGCCTACTCGACTCCCTCGACGACGGGATGTGGCTACACACGACACTATACCGACCCCTCACTCGCTGGTCTCATCGGCTACTATGTGCCGGGATATCTGACAACAGGGGTTGAGGCGTCATTCAACGATTATCTCACAGGCAAAAAAGGCATTACTTCGCTCGACAATCTTGTCAATCAGACGCTGCATCGTCCACCTGTTGGCGATGATATCTACCTGACGATAGATGAACGCATTCAGAAGATTGTTGCTAACGACTTCAATACACCTGTTGCAGTCAACAACAATACCGTGTTTCAGTCTGATCGTGGCTCCGTGATTGTCACCGACCCCCATACAGGTAACATTCTTGCGATGTACAGCAACCCTGGTTTTGACCCGAACAAGATGGTGCAGACACTTTCGGTTGGAGACCAGTCCTATTATCAAAGCCTTGCGAACCAAACCATCGAAAATCCCCTGTTAGAGCGACCTTTGAATGGTAAATACGTGCCGGGTTCGGTCTACAAAACGATGTCGCTCGTCGCGGGTATCGACTCCGGTCATACGAACCTGAATCAGCCCTGGAGCCGACAACAGGCACTGGGGCCAATTGTGATTGGCGGTCAGGAGATATCGACAGGTGATAATATTCGTGGCTATACACATAACTTTCCCGTGACCACTGAGTATGGCTACACGCACTCGGACAACCTCATCTTCGCACAGATAGGCGTAGAGACGACGGCCTCGACATGGTTGGACTACAATAAACGCTTCTATGTAGGCACACAGCCACCGTTCGACCTGCCTACCACACCCAGCACTGTGCTTCCTGCTGGAAAGGATACACTTGCCGACAACGAGCTTGGTGCGAATGCTTATGGGCAGGGAACAGACTTCGTGACGCCCTTCACCATGTCGCTGCTTGACGATGCCATTGCAAATAATGGTCAGTTGATGCGCCCCATGCTGGTACAAAAAATCGTTGACCCGAACAAGACGGTTGTTGAACAGTATAATTCACAGCCATCAGGCCCGGCGCAGATGTCTCCACAGACCGCGAAGGATGTACGTCAGGGGATGTACGATGTGGTGCAGTGCGGCTCTGCCTCACTGTATGCAGGTATCAACCTGCCCACCGTCCCCTGGACAGTTATCGCCAAAACGGGAACGGGCGAGATTGGTGGTGGCAAACCTGCCAATGCGTGGCTGCTCACTCAGGCTCCCTATAACCTCAACAATCCGGGTCAACTACCTGCACTCACCATTCTCGCTATGAAGGAGAATGCAGGTGAAGGCGGCAACGCAATCGCGCCAATGGTCACGAACATGTACAACGACATCTTCACCAATGTGATGCCAGTTCCAAAGCCGACGCCGCCGAACCCGAATCAGTATTGCTTCCAATCAGGCATGTTGCAACCTGCCGGGTAAATGTGCCGGCAGAGTGTGATAAATCAGACCCGTACACTGTGGTCATCTACACGAAACAATGCTCATCGCCACAGTGTACGGGTCTGATTTATCACACCCTGCAAGCAGCGCATGATTTAGATTTTGCGTCCGGCATCCTTCCAATATGGGGCGCGGATTTGCGATTTCAATAGCTTGCCTGTAGGGTTGCGTGGCATTTCCTGGACGAAATCGACGGAGCGCGGCTTCTTATAGTCAGCAAGACGCTCTCCGGTGAAGGCGATGATCTCGTCTTCGGTTGCGCTGGCTCCGGGACGCAATTCGACGACAGCCTTGACCGATTCACCCCAGAGCGCGTCGGGAACGCTGATAACTGCGACATCCGCTATCGCAGGGTGTGCCGTCAGCACGGCCTCGATTTCGGCAGGATAGATGTTGACGCCGCCGGAGATAATCATGTCGATTTTGCGGTCACAAATGTAGTAGTAGCCTTCGCTATCTCTGTAGGCTATATCGCCAACCGAGAAGAGACCGTCGTGCATACTCTTCGCAGTCGCTTCTGGCTTGTTGTAATACTGGGCGAGCCAGGAGTTACGCGACCACATCTCGCCGGGTGTACCATCGGGAACCTCGTTGCCAGCCGCGTCGAGCAGGTGTATCTCCTGTCCGGGTGCGGCTTTTCCACATGAAGATGACTTGCTGAGTTGGTCTTCTGGGCGTAGAATGGTGACGATACCTGTTTCCGTCGCACCGTAGAACTCCCACAGATGCTCACCGAAACGCTCCGTTGCACGCTCTTTCAGCACGAAGGGACAGGGTGCGCCGCCCAGGATGATAGAGCGCAGGGATGAGGTATCGTAATGAGAGAACGTTTCCTGGGGAACATCGCACAGGCGTTGCAGAAGTGTTGGGGCCATAAAGGTCGTCGTTATCTTATGGCGTTCGATGAGTTTCAGCCCTTCTACCGCGTCGTATTTTGGCTGAATGACAATCGTTGCACCAAGTAGCATGTTTAGCGAGACGAAGAAGCTGGGTGCGCTATGATAGTATGGGCCAGCGAGCCAGTGTACATCGGATTCTGATAGCTCAAAAGCCATGATAATCGGAATAATTTCTTCTGGCGGCACACTCTGTGGGCGATAGGCTCCTTTTGGCTTGCCCGTTGTGCCAGAGGTATAGCTCATCGTCGAGCCTGTGCCGCCTTCGCTCGATGGCACGTCCTCGCTGGCATGGGCAATCAAGTCTTCGTAGTGTAGCCAATCGGGTGTAGACACATCTCCAAAGGCGATATAGGCTATCTTCTCGGTCACTTCGGGACGCGCCTTCTCTATCACATCCACCATATCCGGCCCTGCGATTGCTGCTTTCGCCTGACAGTCATTGAGGATATAGGCAACCTCGTGTTCGCGCAGACGGTAGTTCAGCAGTACCGCGATAGCACCAAGCTTTGACAGACCACTGGTGATTTCGAGGAGTTCGAGTGAGTTATGCGCCATCACAGCAACTCTATCCCCTGGCTGTACATCAAGAGCAATTAAGCCATTAGCTATGCGCCTTGCACGTAGATTCAATTCGGCAAAGGTCAGCGAGCGTTCACCACAAATAAGTGCAACTTTGTTGGGACGCGCAAGCGCGTGTGCATCGAGATAGTGCAAGGGCTGTGGAGCAGGTGCGGTGGTGAAATTCTCTGAGGAGTTCATCGTGTTTCCTCTCTGTTTTCAAGACACCATTGTGTCGGAACGGATTACAACATTGGAACACGTCGGAATGGTATAGATTATACCATCTTCTGCGTTCATTTATCTGTAGTCCGGCGATGTATCGCGGACGTGCGTTAGAAAATTCGTCCGCGATACATCGCCGGACTACAGATATGAAACACAGTGACAGAGAGGAACGTGCATATGGTACACTGGGAGCATTGCTATCTGCTCAACACGATGGTGTTCACGATAGCAGGAGACGTAGTGAGAGATTTCGACGAGGCGTATGAAGCGTGGAGTTGGCTGGAGCGCGAGGGATGGGGACTTGTCGCCATTGAGCCGCCTGACCCGGTGCGCCCTGGCGTCTGTAAATACTACTTCAAACGCCAGCGTCCACCACTTGTGGCACGTGCGCCCATCACAACGACGCATCCGAGCGTTAAGGCCGTGCGATATGAGCGCGAACAACGCGAAAGATAAATATAACAGATAACATATACGATATAAGCAAATTAAGCAAAAGAGATAAGACAGGTCAACAATGGCTGATATCATACATATGCCGAATGGAGAGCATGAGGTAAGAAATTATTGGCGTTCACCGCTTGATCCAGAGCGTGTGATGCAGGTCGAGGTGACACGCTGGGAAGACGGCAAAGACCATGAGCGTGCCGATGTGCTGACCGTCGAGGAGCCATTCGAGATCCGGCTATCTGGTCAGAGCCTCGCTGTAATTATGCGGACGCCAGGAAATGACTTCGAACTAGCGATGGGCTTTCTCTTTTCCGAAGGCATCATCACTTCGCCTGATGATGTGGTATCAATCGAGGACGCCATTGATGCCGATGGTCTGCCACTGGCAAACGTCGTCGATGTCACGCTCTCCACTCAAAAGCAGCAAGAGCAACAGGCGTGTCAGATGCCACAGCAGGGACAACAGGAGCAACCACAGCAAGCGGCGTTCCAGCGTCACTTCGCGGTTTCTTCAAGTTGTGGACTGTGTGGTAAGAATAGTATTGCCGACCTGATGATTAATGCTGCACCACTTGAACACGATGCATTGCGCTTTTCCGCCACAACCATCTATGAATTGCCTACGCGCTTACGCGAGGCGCAATCGGTCTTTCAGCACACAGGTGGGTTACACGCTGCCGGTCTCTTTTCACAAAAGGGCGAATTGCTGCTATCGAGAGAGGATGTGGGACGCCATAATGCTGTCGATAAGCTGGTCGGGCATGGATTGCTACACGGCAACATGCCCTATCGTGAGCGTATATTGATGGTCAGTGGGCGTACCTCATATGAGATACTCCAGAAGGCTTTGTTGGCGCGTATTCCATGCGTCGTCTCCATATCGGCTCCATCGAGCCTCTCCGTCGAGCTTGCCAACGCGAGCGGCATTACGCTCATCGGCTTCCTGCGCGACCACTCCATGAATGTGTATACGCACCCGTATCGAATTGTGTAATTTATATGTTGTGCCGTGATGTATCACGTCTGTGTAGATTAGACCGAAGACGGACGTGATACATCACGGCACAACATGATAAAGAAAATGAACGTCCTGCTTGACTATCCTGTACATTTGCCATTTCTCCGCCTTCTTTTCTCAATCTCGATGACCACAACCTGCAAAACTATGGTATTATGTTATTCTGCAAAACCATGAGTTAAATTGCAATTTCTTATGTACATGGATAGAAGGGGATATAGCTATGACTGATCGTATAGGGCAACAACTTGGTCACTATCGTCTGCTTCGCCTACTTGGGCAGGGTGGTTTTGCTGATGTCTATCTGGCAGAACATGTACATTTGGAGACGCAGGCCGCCGTTAAAGTGCTGAGTATGCGTCTCAACGGCGAAATGATAGAGCAGTTTCGTACCGAAGCACGCACCGTCGCACGGCTCATTCATCCCCACATCGTGCGCGTTCTTGACTTTGGCGTAGAGGACGCAACTCCATACCTGGTCATGGATTATGCCCCACATGGTTCCTTACGTACACAGCATCCCAGAGGGACACGCCTGCCATTAGAGACCATTGTGTCTTATGTGAAGCAGATTGCCAGTGCGTTACAATATGCTCATGATGCAAAGCTGATTCATCGAGATATCAAGCCTGAGAATATGCTGCTTGATGAGCATAACAATCTCTTGCTCAGTGATTTTGGTATCGCTTTAATAGCGCAAAGCACACGCTATCAGAATACACAGGACATCATCGGCACGGCGGCATACATGGCTCCAGAGCAACTGCAAGGCAAGCCGCGTCGGGCAAGCGATCAATACGCACTCGGCATTGTGGTGTACGAATGGCTCTGCGGAGATCGGCCTTTTCATGGTTCATTTACCGAGATTTATAGCCAGCAACTCTTTGTTGCACCCCCATCCTTGCAAGAAAAGATGCCCACCCTGCATCCTGATGTAGAGGCAGCGGTGCGTATGGCACTTGCGAAAGAACCAGCACAGCGATTTGACAGCGTACAGGCATTTGCGGCTGCACTGGAGCGAGCATGTCAACAGTCATTCACTCAACAGAACACTTTGCGACCCACCTCTGACGTACCAGAGATACCAGCGACTCTACAGGAAACAGTGATTGCAACGCCACAGCAAACGGTGGTTGCAACGCCACAGGAAACAGTGGTTGCAATGCCAGCGACTCCTTCCCCGTCTGCACTGGATGCCGTGACTCCAGAAAGCCAACCGCTGTCTCCACCCACGACATATGCGCCTGAGCATACCTCTGGCATACTTTTTCCTGTAAATAGAGGACTCTTACCCTCTCGAAAAGCACCTTCGCCAGCTTCTCATCTAGCACTACAACTCATCTGCGGCTTTCTGGCTGTGCTACTCCTGCTCAGCGGTAGCTTTCTCTGGCTGGCACATGCTCATACCTCTTCTGGCTCTACCGCTTTGCATATCATTATTGCCACTTCCACCGTAGCTCCCACAGCTACGTCAATGCCATCGCCAATACCTACCGCTACTGCTACTGCTAAGGCTACTGCGACGCCATCACCAACGCCCAGGCCGATTCCTACAGCGACGCCATCACCACTACCAACTCTGGCTCCGACACCAACACCATCACCACTACCAATGCCTACAGCGACACCTCTGCCAGTGATTCAGCCAACACTGACGACGGATTGCGCCCATCTAGTGACACCCTGGGTAGCACTCTATCAATATCCTCACTTTGGTGGGAGAGAACTCTGCTTTGAAGGAAAGGGCATTATCAATCTAGCCGCATATGGCTTTGATAAGCAAACATCGTCGATCAATATTGCCGCTAATGGAGCCTTCTTCGACCAACAAAATGGGCAAGGCGCACAACTCGCGTTTTACTATGGAGACGAACAGGCTGATCTAGGCAATTGGGATAGTCGTATCTCGTCTTTTCGCGTGGACAGCTAACACACACCAATTGTGGAGTAGCGGGGACTCGTGGGAGCGTGAAAGAGCAGGAGGTGAGCGAGCAGGGCGTTATAGAATAACGCCCCTACAGGTGGGACGCAATTTTCGCAAGTAAATCGTCTATCTCGAAGGGTTTGGCGAGAAAATCGTTTGCGCCTGCTGCGAGTGCGGTTTGCTCTGCATCGGGGTGGGCGGAAAACATGATGATGGGGATGTGCTTCGTCTCATCCTGGCTTTTGAGACGTTTGGCAATTTCGCGTCCGTCTTTGCCTGAGAGAAAGATATCCAGCAAAATGAGATGCGGTAAGCCCCCGTTGTGGAGTTGTTCGACGTATTCACCCTTGCTCGTCGTCAGGACAGCATAGCCTTCCTCTTCCAGAATCACTTGCATGAATTCTAAGATGTCGGGGTCGTCATCGACGACGAGTATTTTCTTTCTGCTCGTTTGCATGATATTTTCTCTCACGGACGGATTTCTGAAATTGATTCTATGTAGTGGCGTGATTTATCACTGCTGCGTACCCGACCGAAACGCGGACGCGGCAGTGATACATCACGCCACTACATAGACTGGGCGTAATTCATTACGCCCCTACGGTAATTGGGATGGTAAAATAGAATGTTGAACCGTTTCCTTTGCTGCTCTCGACCCACATGCGCCCACCGTGACGCCTGACGATTTCGTTTGAGATGTAGAGGCCGATACCAAGACCAGGATAGGTTTTCTCTTCTGGATCATTTATTTGATAGAACTGCTCGAAAATTTTATTTTGATGCTCGCTGCCAATGCCAATACCTAAATCTTGTACGCTGACAAGGGCATTACCATCTACAGCTTCTACACAGATGAATACATTATGTGCGTTGGGCGAATATTTGATAGCATTTGTCAGGAGATTGATGAGGACTTGCCCCAGTCGGTCTCTATCACCAGTTACTATCAAGCCGCCTGTAGGAAGGGTTGTCTTCATCTCAAGCGTGTGCGTTGATGTTGTCCCCTGAATATTTTCGACGATTTCCTGTACAAGGGCAATCAGGTCTACAGCTTCTTCCTGATAAGAGAGCTTGCCTGTTTGTATTTTCGACACATCGAGCAAGTCATTGATGAGTTTTGTAAGTTTGTTCACCTGACGGTCTATCTTCGAGAGATAGGCTAATGCTTGTTCGTCATCTTGCTTACTCAAACGGCGTTGTAGCACGTTAGTAAAGCCTTTCAAGCTTGTGACGGGCGTTTTGAGTTCGTGACTCGCCATACGAATAAAGGCATCTTTGCGCTCTTCGCTTTGCCTCAATTGCGCCTCGACCTGTTTGCGCTCCTCTATTTCCGTCTGTGCTTCCTGATAGAGGTGCGCGTTATCCAGAGCCAGAGCGATACGACGCGCTAGCTCCTGAGCAAAGACAACATCTTCGTCTGTATAGTGGCGGTGTGGCTGCACAGAGGAGAAGGTGATGGCTCCGATAATCTTTTCTCGTGCTATCAATGGGACGCCCATATACGATTTCAAGCCAAGTGCTGTGACCATCGCTATCAGCATTGGATTATCCGCAACGGTCTGTAGTACGTCATCCGATACAACGGTGATGAGTTCCGGTTGTCCGTTTTCAAGTAATTTCTGAAGGCCATGAGATGAACTGGCGCGGTCTTTGTACTGCTCATACAGTGCCATAACGAGCGCGATTTTCTCCGGTTCGATATGGTTCGCGGTGATATCTTTCATCTGTCCCACGTCGTCAAGCAGCGCGATCCGGCAGTAGTCGGCGAGCGAGGGGACAATCAGGTGTGCGATTTCTTGCAGCGTGATATGCTGGTCGAGAGGCGAAGCAAGGAGATTGCCAGCCTCGTTGAGAACGTGCTGTCGATGCTCTGCCTGTTTGCGTGTTGTGATATTGCGGAAATTTGAGACGATAGCGGCGATATCAGGCTCTTGGAGCAAATTCGTCACGGTACTTTCCACCCAGACAATTGCACCGTTTTTGTGAAGATACTGATGCTCTATCGTGATGATTCCATTTTGTACATGAGCAAGCTCATCAAGCTGGACTAGTACATACTCACGGTTTTCGGGTGGGACAAAATCGAAGCCATTACGACCAAGCAATTCATCAGGTGTATAGCCAATAACGTTCCGTACTGACGGACTGACATAGAGAAACATACCCTCGGACGATAGAAGTGCTATGGCATCTGAGCTATTTTCAATGAGGGCGCGAAACCATTTTTCATGGTGTGGAATGCGTATAGAAGCTTCCTGCGTGTTACTATCGTGTGAGTATGTAGCCATCTTTGTTTTCCTCACCTATACACAACCTTTGAACACAACTATAACACGGATGGACGATTTTCACAACATGAACAATACGATGGTTCTTTATCCTTCGGCGGGCGGGGGAGTGGGAAATCAATTGTACTGCACATCAACCCCCAGAGCAAAAAAAAAA
>DAIQNC010000055.1:0-960 GCA_036788655.1 Ktedonobacteraceae bacterium | reverse complement strand
GTTGAATACAATGCCCCAGTACAGCTCCACCGAAGAATAAAGAACCAGTACGATAAGACCACAATAGACTTAACTTATTGAATTCAATACATTCTCTCTGGCTTACGTTGGCTGTTCTGGTGAAGTTATGGATGTTCCTGAGCTATCACAAAGGCATTCATCTGTTCTCGAATCATATTTGCCTGTCCCAACATGAGACCTCCAAAGCCATGACCTCCGACGTACTGCAAGTAATTGTAGGGAATACTCGCAGTTTGTAAATCCTGCTGTAACTCTTGTGATTGGTCCGGGGGGACTGTTGTATCTACTGTCCCCTGGCAAATAAACACTGGTCCTGTCCGGGGAGCGATGTTATCAACGGGAGACGCATCCTGATAAATCGCAGGATCACTGGTTGGTGTTTGATTATCTAACAGTGAATAGAGATTGTTTTGTATGGTTGGAGATTCATTATATAGCCGTGTAAGATCAGTCGGACCAAAGAAATCAACAACACACCCGGTCGTTGGTGAGTAATTTGCATCAATCGACGACACATCTGCTGTATGCGTCGTTTGAAGCTCATCAAGAAGCAGGGCTAATTGCCCTCCTGATGACGAGCCAAAGGCACAAATGCGCGTCGGGTCGAGTCCAATTTGAGAGGCGTTGGCACGCATGTATCGCACGGCAAGCTGGATGTCACCGACTTGATCCGGCCACTGGCTCCCGCCTGTTTTTAGTGAAGCTAAACGATAATCTATATTGTAAACAACATATCCCTCTGCTGCATACGCATTACACAGCGTCTCAAATTCACCTTTCGTTTTATCCCCACCAATCCAACTTCCTCCATGAATAAGGACAAGGCCAGGTCTGTTGGCAGGAGCATTCACCGGCAGGCATTGATTGTAGGATTCTAACGTATTAGGTCCATACATGAGGTTCATAGTCTCTTGAACTGCATAGGTGGAAATGAGATTG
>DAIQNC010000054.1:0-11381 GCA_036788655.1 Ktedonobacteraceae bacterium | reverse complement strand
CTTGCGATATCTTGTATTTGTTGCATATAATGGACGTAGATACACAGGTGTATTTCAACGTGAGTCAAGTTATCACAATGTAGTGAAACGGAGGATTTTCACATGTCTGAACACGATTTTATGCCCATACAGAATTTCGACTACATTGAGTTCTATGTTGGAAATGCAAAACAGGCCGCGTACTATTATGACCACGCATGGGGCTTTACCCCACATTGCCTATGCTGGATTAGAGACAGGCATACGTGACCGCACCAGTTATGTTCTCGAACAGGGTAATATTCGACTTGTTATCACTTCACCTTTGAGCGATGAAGGGGCGATTGCCGAACACGTCAAATTGCATGGAGATGGCGTCAAGGTTGTTGCATTCCGCGTCGATGATGCTGAACGTGCCTATCGAGAGGCTACGAGCCGTGGTGCAAAGGGACTTGAGGAGCCTCATATCGTTAGAGACGACAATGGGCTCGTCAAACTTGCGACCATTGCTACCTATGGCGATACTGTACATGTCTTTGTCGAACGCCAGGATTATCGCGGCGTCTTTCTCCCCGGCTATCAACCGCTTGCCAGTAACACACCACGACGCGCCCGACCTGCTGGTATCGCGTCCATCGATCATGTTGTTGGCAATGTCGAGCTTGGCAAGATGAACGAGTGGGTCGCCTTCTATGAGCGTGTGATGGGCTTTACACAAATCATTCACTTCGATGACGAAGCCATCAGCACCGAATATTCCGCGTTGATGTCGAAAGTGATGCAGAATGGCAGTGGGCGTATCAAACTTCCCATCAATGAACCCGCGCCGGGTCGCAAAAAATCACAGATTGAAGAGTACCTCGACTTTTACAAAAGCCCTGGTGTGCAGCATCTCGCGCTTAATACTGCCGATATCATTGCAACGGTACGCATACTGGAAGAGCGTGGCGTGGAGTTTCTCAAAACGCCGTCATCGTATTATGAGGATGTGCTTGATCGCGTCGGAAAAATCGACGAGGATATTCAGCAGCTTGCCGAGTTGGGCGTCCTGATTGACCATGACGAAGACGGCTACTTGCTGCAAATCTTCTCCAAGCCTGTTGTCAACCGTCCAACCGTGTTCTTCGAGGTGATTGAACGCAAGGGGGCGCGTGGCTTCGGCGAAGGTAATTTCAAGGCACTATTCGAGGCGATAGAGCGTGAGCAGGCATTGCGAGGGAATCTCTAATGAAGCTGGCGACGTTTCTTGACGGGAACCGCAGAATGCATGCTGGAGTCGTGCGTGGCAACAACATTGTCACGCTGGAGTATCCATCTCTGCTCGAACTCTTGCGCGACCCCGATGGCTTGAATAAGGCACGAGCAGTTTTGAACCCGGAGCCACCCCGTCCAACTTATATACCCAGTGCGACAGGACTTCCTGCTGCACTACCCGACATGTCGAATATCGTGCGTCAGTCGCAAGGGCCGATAGAGGATGTCTATACGCTCAACGAAGTCGTCTTTTTGCCCCCCATTCCCGACCCACCGACAATGCGTGACTTCTACGCATTTGAGCAGCATGTGGCAACGGCGCGTCGTAATCGTGGTCTCGATATGATTCCTGAATGGTACGAGATTCCCACCTTTTACTTTACGAACACCAGCGAAATCTATGGTCATGACAACCCCGTTCCCTATCCTGTGGGCAGCCAGGCACTTGATATCGAGCTAGAAATCGCCTGTGTCATCGGACGCGAGGGCAAGGATATCCCCGTTGAGAAAGCGGCGGACTATATCGCGGGCTATACCATCATGAACGATTGGAGCGCACGCGACTTCCAGATGAAAGACATGAAGCTGAATCTCGGCCCCGGCAAAGGCAAGGATTTCGCCACTTCACTTGGCCCCTATCTCGTTACACCCGATGAACTTGCCTCGCGCCGCACTGGAAGCGGAGCTAGCGAACGCTACGACATGACGATGCTGGCACGTATCAACGGCAAGGAAATCTCTCGTGGCAACTTCAACTCGATACATTATAGCTTTCCACAGATGATTGCGTATGCCTCGCGCAATGTACGGCTACGAGTTGGTGATGTTATCGGCTCTGGCACAGTAGGCACGGGCTGCATTCTGGAACTGGGAACGAATGTGCATCGCTGGCTCCAGCGCGAAGACGAGGTTGAATTAGAAATCGACGGCATTGGCGTATTGCGTAACCGAATCATGTAGGGGGCATAATTCATTACACCCCCGTTCCCGTTGCAACCGAACCGAATCATGTAGGGTCGTTATTCTATAACGCCCTCGCCCCGTCCCCCATATAACCGGGCATATACAGGAGAAATTATTATGCCAAGCTATCATCGCTTAGGTGAAATACCACCCAAACGACACACACAATTTCGCAAGCCTGATGGCTCACTCTATTCCGAGGAGGTCTTTGGAACCGAAGGCTTCTCTGGTAACTACTCCATTCTCTATTACACCTATCCGCCAACTCGCGTCAAAAAAATCGAGCGTTTCCCCGTCGAGCAATATAAACATGAAGAGTGGAACGAGGGAATACAACGTCACCATCACATGAAGACGGCTCAACTGCAACGTAACGGCGATGCCGTATTGGGGCGGCAAGTGCTGATGTACAACAACGATGTGGTGATGGCGATTGCGAAGCCTACGACGGAAATGAACTACTTTTATAAAGATGGTGACTCCGACCTCGTGTACTTTGTGCATGATGGACAGGGCGTACTCGAAACCAACTTCGGTCTGCTCCCCTATCACGAAGGTGATTACCTCGTCATTCCGCGTGGCACAACCTTCCGCTTTACGCATGACGCGAAGGCAGGGGATAGCACGTTCCTAATTATCGAATCGCATGGAAATATTGCACCGCCGCATCGTTACCTCAACAATAATGGACAGTTTCTCGAACACTCCCCCTATTGTGAACGTGACATTCGCCGACCAGAGGAGCTAGTGACGCATACGGAAAGCGGCGATTTCGAGATACGCCTGAAAGTCGGCAACACCGTCACAAGTTACTGGTACGACTATCATCCCTTCAATGTCGTCGGATGGGATGGTCACGAGTACCCATGGGCTTTCAATATCGCTGATTTCGAGCCAATTACGGGGCGAGTGCATCAACCACCACCCGTCCATCAGACCTTCCAGGGGCCGAACTTTGTGGTCTGTTCCTTCGTGCCGCGCAAACTCGACTATCATCCTCAGTCGATACCCGTGCCGTACAATCACAGCAATATCGACAGCGAAGAAATGATTTATTATGTCAACGGCAACTTTGGAAGCCGACGCGGTATCGAACGCTCTTCAATCACGCTGCATCCACGTGGCATTCCACACGGCCCACAACCCGGAGCCGTCGAAAAGAGCCTGGGAGCCGAGCGTACCGAAGAACTCGCCGTTATGGTCGATACCTTTCATCCGCTGAAGCTGACGACGTTCGCACAATCGGTGGATGACGCTGGTTATCCGTATAGTTGGCTCTAACAGGGGGATAAAATGGCATCACGCATCATCAAATTTTTTGAAACCACACTCCGTGATGGCGAACAGACGCCGGGAGTAAACTACTTTCCAGAGGAGAAACTCGCAATAGCCCAGGCACTCGCCGATATGGGCTTCGACACACTCGACTGCGGCTTTGCCATCTCATCGCCCGCTGAGTTCGAGTGTATCCGTCTCATTGCAGAAAAGGTTCGTAACGCCGAAATCTGCTCGATTGCCCGTGCCAATGCAAGTGACATAGAGCGAGCATGGGAGGCAGTCAAAGATGCCGAACATCCTGTCATTCATCCATTTATCAGCACATCGCCTCTGCACCGTGAATTCAAACTCGGCAAGACACGCGACGAGGTACTTGAACTGGCGCGTACCGCAGTGGCGCAGGCACGTGGCTATACCGAAAACGTCGATTTCGCCCTGGAAGATTCAACCCGTACCGAACACGACTTCATCCTTGAGGTTTGTGAGGCTGTATTAAAGGAGGGTGTGCGCTTCATCGCCATCTGTGATACAGTTGGCTTCGCACTTCCCCAGGAATTCGGGCAGCTTGTCGCCGACGTAAAACGTGAATTTCCACAGGCGCGTATCTCTGCCCATTGTCATGACGACCTGGGACTTGCAGTCGCCAATGCCCTTGAAGGACTTCGTAACGGAGCCGAGCGTGTCGATACCTGCATTAATGGTCTCGGCGAACGTGCGGGCAATGCCGCAACCGAAGATGTCGTGATGGCGATTCGCACACGCTCCGAAAATCTAGGGCTGGATGTGCGCGTCGATACCACCAAACTTGTGCCAACCAGTCGTCTCGTTGCGAAACTATCGGGAATGCAACCACAATGGACGAAATCTGTTGTTGGTCGCAACGCCTTCGCACACGGTGGCGGCATTCACCAGGACGGCGTACTCAAGGACAGACGCACCTACGAAATCATGACGCCCGAATCTGTCGGTCTCAGTAGTGCCGATAACCGCATGTACATGGGCAAGCTTTCAGGCCGCGCCGCCCTCGCTGCACAAATGAAGGAGCTTGGCTACACGCTCGACAAAGAACAACTCAACCAGGCATTCGACATGGCGAAGCTGTTACTGGGCAAGAAAAAGACGCTGGAAGAGATGGATTTGCGCTATATCGCGGATAGCGCGATGGGAATGCAAAGCGTCGCCAATTAGTCTCAACAATCCTGCGAAGAATATTGTACAATACCTGGACACGCCTATTTCCGAAATAAGCGTGTCCTTTTGTTGTCTCTCGATATGCAAACAAACAGGAGCCTCTCTCATGACTACGCAAAATCAGGACTACAATCAACGAACGCACGATGCATGGAACACGAACGCCGTCTTCTGGGATGAGCAGATGGGCGATGGCAACCAGTTCCAGCGTATTCTCGTCGGCCCGGCAACTGAGCGATTATTGCAACTTCAACGAGGCGAACAGGTGCTTGAAATTGCATGTGGCAACGGCGTGATGGCGCGTCGCCTTGCACAATTTGGCGCACGAGTCGTCGCTACCGACTTTAGCGAGAATTTTATCGAAATCGCACGGGCAAGAGGTGTGGATAGTAGTAATGGTGGGAGTATAGACTATCGCGTTATCGACGCAACAAATGGGGAACAATTACTCTCGCTCGGTCAACACCGCTTCGATGCCATCGTCTGTAATCAAGCACTCATGGATATGGCGGATATTGAGCCTTTGATGCGAGCCATTCCTGCATTGTTGAATGAAAATGGACGTTTTGTCTTCTCGACTTTGCATCCCTGCTTCAATGGGAATCATGTGATGATGGCGGAATTAGCAGAAGATGAAACAGGACAGGTGGTGACAACTCACGCCATCAAAGTCTTGTCGTATAAGACGCCTACAACACAGCTCGGCACAGGCATTATCGGTCAACCCCAATCTCATTACTACTTCTTCCGACCATTGCACATGATACTGAACACCTGCTTTCGAGCCGGATTGATGATGAATGGCCTTGAGGAGCCAACATTTGGGCCTGATGACAAAGGAAGTCGAGAGTTAAGCTGGGCGAATTTCAAGGAGATACCGCCCGTTTTTGTGGCGCGATTTGTCGTAGGAAAATAGGATACTTGTTAATTTGACGGTTCTCTGTAGGGGTCTTCATTCATGACGCCCTCGTGTTCTTGCGACGATTCGTGATGAGCGACGAAGGTGTCATAAATGAAGCCCCCTACAGATGGGCCGCGTTCGTCAAAAATTGAACCGAGGTGGCAGAAGCGGCAGAGCGAATAGGAAGTGATGTTAAATTTCGCAACGTCCTTCACTTGTTCATAACCCTTTCATAACCTTTTCTTAACCAGTTGTTGTTGTATAGTAAACTTTTTTTATGATACTCTGATACATATTAGTCTCATTCAAATAGACACATCTATATTTATGTATGTTATTGTCGGTGTTCCTGTATATATCTACCGTGTAAGGCGTGTTGAAGAGAAATCTACCGCGTAAAGAACATATTGGCGGAATGATGCATATTCCGTTTATGACTCCGGGGAAGGGTTAAGAAAAGCACATGATTAGAGGGATGCATAGCTCCTATGAGACTGTTGAAAACATGGATGGTATTATCAACTCCCACAAGGACGATGGAATAGAAACGACACAGGAGCAGCAACTGGCGCAATGGAATGAGACTCAGAGGAATTATTCACTTGAAGTATGTGTTCCGCAGTTAGTAGCAAAGCAAGCAGCGACGACTCCTGATGCTGTCGCAATTGTAGCAGACAGTCAAGTGTTAAATTACAGCGAACTCAATAGACGTGCCAATCAGTTAGCCCATTATTTGCAAGTGTTAGGCGTTCAACCAGAGATGCGCGTGGGGTTATGTGTGGAGCGTTCTATTGATATGGTTGTTGGTCTGCTCGGTATTCTCAAAGCTGGTGGTGCGTATGTACCTCTGGATCCAATGTATCCACAAGACCGTCTTGCCTTCATGCTGAAAGATGCTTCAGTTGCTGTATTAGTGACAACGCAATACTTGGCAACACAGCTCCCCACACAGGGATGTCACGTTATTTGTCTGGATGCAGATGCAGCATTATTGGCGCAGCAGAGCGAAAGCGAGCTGATATCTTCAATTACAGCATCCTCACTTGCATATGTTATCTATACCTCTGGCTCGACAGGGCGTCCCAAAGGTGTACAAATTTCACATGGGAGTCTACTTAACTTAGTATTCTGGCATCAACGAGCTTTTGCAGTTATCTCTGCTGATCGTGCCACTCAGATAACGAGTCCAGCCTTTGACGCCACAGGGTGGGAACTGTGGCCTTACCTTACCATTGGAGCGAGTATTTATCTAGTTGATGAGGATGCTCGTGTCTCACCTACATTACTTCGTGACTGGTTGCTGAGTCACAACATTACGATAACGTTTTTACCAACGGCACTTGCTGAAAGAGTTACGCCCCTTGAATGGCCTTCTACGACTTCACTACGTGTGTTGTTGACGGGAGCCGATACGCTTCGTACATACCCATCCAGGAAACTGCCATTCGCTCTAGTGAACAATTATGGGCCAACCGAGGCTACAGTGGTGGCTACTTCTGGTCGTATTTTCCCGACAACACAGCTAGACGAGTTGCCATCTATCGGGCGTCCCATTGATAACACTCAGGTGTATATTCTCGATGAGCAGATGCAGCAAGTTTCCGTCGGTGAAGTTGGTGAATTGTATATAGGTGGCGCAGGACTGGCGCGAGGCTATCTCAATCGTCCCGATCTCACTGCCGAAAAATTTGTTTGTCATCCCTGGAGTGCTGATTCTGAGGCACGACTCTATAAAACAGGTGATCGCGTTCGCTATTTATCTGACGGTCAAATTGCCTTTATGGGACGCATTGACCACCAGATTAAAATTCGTGGGTATCGCATCGAGCCTGATGAGATTGTGGCTGTGCTGAATACTCATCCTGCTGTCCAGACGAGCCTTGTAGTTGCTCGTGAGGATACTCCCGATGATAAACGACTTGTAGCATATGTTATTCTTGTCCCTGGTGAATACGTTACCGTTGCATCTCTACAGGAAACACTTCTAGCGCGTTTGCCCGATTATATGGTTCCATCAACCTTTGTGCAATTGGACACGCTACCCGTTACACCGAATGGAAAAGTTGACCGTGCTGCTCTACCTTTGCCTGATGCAACAAATATGCTGAGAGACGATGCTATTGCACTTCCAAACTCTCCTGTAGAGGAGCAGATGGTTACTATTATGGCTCCTCTGCTCGGTCTGGAGTATGTCGGGTTGGAAGATAATTTTTTTATGCTCGGTGGACATTCGCTCCTGGGAACGCAGGTTATCGCACGAGTTGCTGAGACCTTTGGCGTTGCCCTGTCGCTACGAACGTTGTTCAACGCTCCTACCATTCGACAATTGAGTGCGGAGATCGAGGAACTTATTGTGGCGAAAATCGCGGCGATGAGCGATGACGAAGCACTCCAGCTTTTAGCGCAAGAGTAAGTCGAAAGAAATATTGTAATCTCACCTATTGCCATGCCTGATGCTAGAAAGGCGCACCATGAATTCGGGTACACGTCTATCAACCGCCAGTCAAGACCCGACGCTGAGTCTCTATCACTTACTCGATGCCGACGTTCTTGCCAATCCTTATCCGTTATATCATCGGCTTCGTACCGAAGACCCTGTTCACTGGGACCATTTTCTTCATGCGTGGGTTGTGACACGCTATGCTGATGTCGTGACAGTGTTTCAACGCTTTTCCGCGAATCGCACTCCCACGCCAGAGCAACTTACTGCACTCGGCCTGTCGTCACTAACACCGCTCGCACAGGTAATGGTGCGCCAGATGCTCTTTCTGGATCCACCTGCACATGGTCGTGTGCGTGGCCTAGCATCGAAAGCATTCACGCCGCGTCGTGTAGAGAGATTGCGCTCACACATTCAAGATATTACGAACAGTCTATTAGACGCTGTACAGAATAAAGGGAGCATGGATGTCATCGCGGACCTGGCCTATCCTCTCCCTGCTATTGTTACTGCCGAGATGCTGGGAGTGCCGACTTCCGATTATCCACAGTTGATACGCTGGTCAGCCGATTTCGCTCAGGTACTTGGCAACTTTCAGCATAATCCTGAACGTGCGCCACAGGTCTTGCGAAGTCTGGAAGAGATGATCAGCTATTTTCGCTCCGCTATTCACGAGCAGCACAATTATCCGCAGGATGGACTCATTAACGCTCTGGTCACTGCCGAAATTGACGGAGATCGTCTCACAGAGGAAGAGGTGATTGCCAATCTTATCGTGACGATGGTTGGAGGTCAAGAGACAACCACTAATTTGATTGGGAATGGCTTGCTCAGTCTGCTACGTCATCGACTTCTCTCTGATTCCTTCCGCAATTGAGGAACTATTGCGTTATGAAAGCCCTAGCCAGCAGACGGCACGTCTCGCACCTGACGACGTGGAACTGGGTGGGAAGGCAATTCGCAAACGCCAGGCAGTTATTGCGGTGATGGGTGCGGCAAATCGTGACCCGGAACGTTTCCCCGATCCTGATCGTCTCGATATCACTCGTCAGGATAATCGACATGTTGCATTTGCATGGGCGAGTCATTTTTGCTTTGGTGCGCCCCTCGCACGGCTCGAAGGCCAGATTACATTCGAGACAGTATTGCGCCGTATGCCGAACATTACCTTGCAGCCAGGACCGCTCACATGGAGAGAAAATCTTGGTTTGCGCGGCCTCATAGCATTACCCGTAACATTTTAACCCTCTTCTGAATGGACAGACTTGTGATGCAAAATCCGACGGAACTCTCAGACGCAAAGAAAAAACTGCTTGAAAAATATTTGCGCGGTAAACTCCCTCAGCCGGAGGTGCAAGAGGTAACTATTCCCCGACGCACAACTCTTGATGAAGTGCCTTTATCTTCCGGGCAACAACAAATGTGGCTACTCAGCCAGCTTATACCAGATACTCCGGTCTATAACGAGTGTGTCACGCTTCACCTGCCCGGCCTGTTGAATGTAGATGCGCTTACACAGAGCTTCCATGAGATTACTAGCAGGCATGAAGCATGGCGTACCACATTTCCTCAAGTCGATGGACAACCTGTTCAGCGCATCCATGCGTCACTCGATGTTCCATTACCGCTTGTCGATTTGCGATATCTTCCTGTGGATGAACGAGAGGCAGAAGCTGTACGACTGGCAACTATAGATGGAAAGCGACCTTTCGACCTTACAAATGGTTCATTGCTACGTGCGCTCCTGATACAATTGGATGATAGAGAACATCGTTTATACCTGACCCTGCACCATATCATTTTCGACGGCATCTCCATCTATCAAGTTTTTCTCACTGAATTGCGTACTCTGTACGAGGCATTTGTAGCAGGAAAGCCCTCACCACTTCCTGAACTGCCCATTCAATATGCTGACGTTGCTCTCTGGCAGCGAGAACGGCTCCAACAACATGTTCTGGATAAGCAACTGAACTATTGGAAAGAACAACTGAAAGATGCACCTGCTGCCTTAGAACTTCCTGTTGATCACCCACGTCCGCTTACATCAAGCTATCATGGGTCAACATATCCCCTCAGTTTGTCCAGATCGTTGACGGATGCTCTCAGGACTTTGAGCAAGAGAGAGGGTTGCACTCTCTACATGATGATGATAGCGGCATTCAAGACGCTCCTGTTCCGTTATACAGGCCAGCAAGATATCCTGGTTGGTACGGCTACAGGTGGGCGGAATCGTCCAGAGATGCAGAAACTACTAGGCGTGTTCATCAACATGCTTGTTATGCGTACTCAACTCACAGGAGAAATGAGCTTTCGTGAACTGCTGGGACACGTAAAGGAGGAGACGCTTGACGCTCATGCTCATCAAGATGTTCCTTTTGAGTATCTGGTCAAGAAGCTCCAACCAGAGCGTAGCATGGGGTACAATCCCTTTTTCCAGGTCTTGTTTATGCTTGAACCCCCTGCATCGGTGCTTCCGTCGGGGTGGACGCTGACGCATATGGATATCAAGACCGATACCTCTAAGTTCGACCTTTCACTTATCCTCGAAGACAGCCCGGAAGGTCTTAATGGTTACTTCGAGTACAGCACAGACCTGTTTGAGGCTGCAACTATTGAGCGGATGGAAAGACATTTGCGGACGCTTCTCGAAGGAATTGTAACTACGCCTGAACAGCAACTGGCAGAACTCCCTTTGTTAACAGAGGCAGAACGGCAATTGATGCTGGTCGATTGGAATAATACAGCACTTGATTGTCCAGCACATCAATGTCTCCATCAGTTGTTTGAGGCGCAAGTGGAACGAACGCCTGATGCAGTGGCAGTAACATGTGAAGATAGACAACTGACTTATAGGGAACTGAATAGTAGAGCAAATCAACTCGCGCACCACTTACAATCTCAAGATGTGGGACCAGGGACGTTGGTGGGAATATGTGTGAAGCGTTCTCTGGATATGGTGGTTGCACTGCTCGGTGTTTTGAAAGCAGGTGGCGCATATGTGCCGCTTGACCCAGCCTATCCACGAGAGCGAATAGCTTTCATGCTACAGGATGCTGGAATACGTGTGCTATTGAGCCAAACTCAATTGGTAGACAGCCTGCCTTCTCATACAGCGAAAGTGGTTTGTCTGGATACATGCAGTCATAGCTTCATGCAGGAGTGTGACGATAATCCAGTATGTGCAGTCACAAGCGACGATCTTGCCTATGTCATCTACACATCTGGCTCAACAGGCAAACCAAAGGGTGTTGCCATTGTCCATCGTAGCACGGTAGCCTTTATACACTGGGCATTGAGTGTTTTTACACAGGAAGATCTGGTAGGAGTATTAGCCTCAACCTCTATCTGTTTTGACCTCTCCATTTTCGAGATGTT